>MEUA01000067.1 GCA_001771505.1 candidate division WOR-1 bacterium RIFOXYB2_FULL_36_35 | reverse complement strand
AAAACTATTATTTTAATCGGCAGATGATTGTTGACAGCCGTCGTTAATTCTTGAATGTTCATTTGAATAGAACCGTCACCCGCTATATCAAAAACAATCGCCTCTTTATCTCCAAATTGCGCGCCTATCGACGCGGGGAGTCCAAATCCCATTGTCCCTAATCCCCCCGATGTTATAAATGTCCGCGGCTTTGTGTATTTGTAATACATAGCCGCCCACATTTGATGCTGACCGACTTCTGTTGCAATAATTGTCCTTTTGTCCTTGGTAAGCTCATAAATCTGCTCTATGACCTCCTGCGGTTTAATAATTCCGTCTTCTTTTTTGTAAGAAAGAGGATACTTGCTCTTCCACTCTTCAATTTGGGAAAGCCATTCCGCATTTTTTTCTTTAGCAGAAATTTTTCCCAACAACGCTTTAAGCACCTGTTTTACATCCCCCACAATAGGGACATCAACACGAACATTTTTCCCTATCTCCGCGGGATCAACATCTATATGTATCACTTTTGAATGCGGAGAAAAATGGTCAATATGGCCTGTGACTCGATCATCAAAACGGGCTCCAATGGCAATTAAAAGATCGCAATCGGTAACAGCATAATTTGCATATACAGTTCCGTGCATCCCAAGCATCCCCAAAGAGAGTGAATCTGTTTCAGGAAAAGCCCCTTTACCAAGAAGAGTTGTAGTAACTGGAATATTGCATCTTCGGGCAAACTCAGTAAGTTCAACGCTTGCATCGGAAGAGATAACTCCTCCCCCTGCATAAATGACCGGTTTCTTGGCTTCCGCAATAAGTTTTGCGGCAGAACTTATCTGTTTTGGATGCCCTTTTAGATTTGGATTATAGCTTGGCATATTGATGCTGTCAGGATATTGGAAATCGATCTTTTTTAGCTGGAGATCTTTTGGGATATCGACAACAACAACTCCCGGCCTTCCGGAACGGGCAATATAGAAAGCCTCTTTTATGATTCGCGGGATATCTTCGGCTTTTTTTACCAGATAATTATGTTTAGTAATAGGAAGGGTAATTCCGGTAACATCGGCCTCTTGAAAAGAGTCTTTTCCTATCAAACTTGTCCCTACCTGGCCTGTAATGGCAACCATTGGGATGGAATCCATCTGGGCATTGGCAATACCGGTAACAAGGTTAGTAGCTCCGGGTCCGGAGGTTGCAAGGCAGACACCGACTTTTCCAGTCGCTCTAGCATAACCGTCTGCTTCATGAGCGGCGCCCTGTTCATGGCGAACTAAAATATGCTTTATATCTTTAAATGCGTATAGGGCATCATAAATTGGCAAAACCTGTCCGCCGGGGTACCCAAAAATAAGGTCAACCCCTTCTTTTTTTAACGATTCAAGTAATGCCTGCGCTCCGGTAATTTCCATAGTTGCTAAATTATACCATAAAATTAGGCTTTTAGAACCGTCTCATACGTCTAAAGTTTCAAGGGTTTTGTCCTCCGCCAAAACCCTCCTGCAGGGCTGGCATCACCATCATTGAGATCGCGCTTCCAATCATCTATACTTAGATAGTGAACATCAAAAACACACTAAAAAAGCTGAAGGCCGATAAAATTTCAATTAATGAAGCTTGCGATTTACTTAAAACAGATTCTTATGAAGACCTTGATTTTGCCAAGATAGATCACCATCGGATCAAACGCAAAGGGTTCCCCGAAGTAATTTTTTGTGAAGGGAAAACGTCCGCCCAAATATCTAAGATCGCAAAAGCTATTTATAAAAGAGGCGATAATATCCTTGCGACTCGCGCTGACACAAAGGCTTATAAAGCTATAAAGAAAGCCGTGAAAAAAGCAAAATATTATAAAGAAGCGAGAATTGTTGAATATAGAAAAAGGGATAAGGTTTCAAGGTTTCAAGGGATCGAGGTTGTGGTTGTTACGGCAGGAACCTCCGATATTCCGATTGCGGAAGAAGCCGTTGTAACTTTAAAGTTTCTTGGACACGAAGTTGGAAAATTATACGATGTTGGCGTTGCGGGGCTTCACAGGCTTACAAAAAATCTGGAAAAACTGCAAGAAGCTTCTGTTCTTATTGTTGTCGCCGGAATGGAAGGGGCGCTCCCTTCCGTAATCGGAGGATTAGTAGACGGCCCGGTAATTGCGGTTCCAACTTCTATAGGTTACGGCGCAAATTTTAAAGGATTATCCGCACTCCTTACAATGTTAAATTCTTGTGCTCCGGGAGTAGCCGCTGTAAATATAGACAACGGGTTTGGAGCTGCCGTTATGGCAGACTCAATCCTGAAAGCCAAAAACAAACATATGAAAAATATAGAGACAGAAAAAGACAAAGTCTATTTACTCGAAACAAATATTGATGATATGAATCCCAACCTGTATGATCACACAATTAATAAACTTATGAAATTTGGCGCACTTGATGCTTTTTTTGAACCCGTAAGAATGAAGAAAAAACGTGCTGCGGTAAAACTATCCGTCCTCTCTCCAATAAATTTAAAAGATAAACTGCTTAAAATAATTTTTGAAGAGACAACAACCTTTGGCATACGCGAACAATTAATCGAAAGAGAAAAACTATCTCGTTGCTTTAAAACAATAAAAACAAAATACGGCAAAGTCAGTTTTAAAATCGGAAAACTAGGAAGAAAAATTGTAACGCTAGCGCCCGAATACGAAGATTATAAAAAACTTGCAAACAAACATCGGATTCCCATTGAAAAAGTTTACAAAGAGCTTTTTAATCCCGATTATCATAATCTGGGTTAAGCTTGCTCACTTTTCTCTTTAATCTCTTGAGGCGTAAGAAGTTCTACTTTTGTTCTAATCGCGACGGATACTCCTCTATCCTCAACCGAACAATTTTGTTCAAAAATTCTTAAAATCCTTCCAAGTCTTTCATCCCTTATCCAAGGGTCAGGATTAACCTCAATTTTCGCCTTAAAAGCAGTCAAATCTTTTGAGTGTTGAGGATTTCCGCGTTGCAGTCTAGCTGCTAAACTGTGAATTTCGTAGTTGATGTCGTTCACTCTAATTCTTTTATCGTAACAAAGAGAACAAAAATTGCATCCAATTTTTTAATTCTTACAATATTTCGTCATCTTATGACCAATTTTTATACAATTACACCTTAATGATTCTGGCATAAAAATTGCTATATAAGATTTTAAAGAGAAAGGAGGTGAAAAAGATGAGCTCCATGAACAAAGCTATCATTATGGGACGATTAACTGCTGATCCCGAGATACGCTATACAGCAAAAGAAAAACCTGTAGCAAACTTCTCACTGGCAGTGGACAGACCCACAAAAAAAGGAGAAAAATCTGTCGATTTTATAAAATGCATCGCATGGGACGGACTCGCCAAAATTTGTGGCGAATGGTTAAAAAAAGGCAGATTGATTGCCGTTGAAGGCAGAATTCAAGTCAGGAAATTCCAGGATAAAGCAGGACAGAATCGAACAGCAACAGAGATAGTGGCAAAAGATATTCAAATTATTGAATGGGCAAAAAAGATTAATTCATAAAAAGTTAAAGGGGCGTCACTCCCTTACGCCCCTTTTCTTATTCACAATAAGATCAGAAATTACAATAAACAAATATGATATAATAAATAAAATGCAAAAAAAGGTTTTTGCTCTTTTGTTGTCACTTCTTTTTTTTGTAGGTTATGCCATGGCTAAAACAATAGACTTGCCTCAGCCCAAAACCAAAGGGAAGGTTTCTGTCGAAGAAGCCATTAAATTAAGACGATCAGAAAGATCTTTTTATTCAACCCCATTAACAAAGGAACAAATTGCCCAGTTACTATGGGCATGCCAAGGGATTACAGACCCGCAATGGGAATTTAGATCCGTTCCATCAGCAGGGGCAATTTATCCACTGGAAATATACGTTGCCGATCGAAATGGAGTTTATCATTATCTACCGGTTAAAAATAAATTAGAAATAATGATTTCAGAAGATAAAAGATCGAGCATTTCAAGAGCCGCATTAACTCAAACATTTATAGAAGATGCTCCTCTCTGTATAATAATTACGGGCTCATTTAAAAAAACTCGAGATAAATATGGCATACGAGCAGAACGATATGTCTTTTTAGAAGCAGGGCATGCGGCAGAAAATATCCATCTTCAAGCAGTTGCTTTAGGTTTGGGATCAGTCTCAGTCGGAACATTTTGGGACGATGTAATTTCAAGCGCCCTTGACTTGCCACCTCAGAATGAACCATTGTACATAATACCAATAGGTTATATTAAAAATGAAAAATGAAAAGAATAAAATTGATTTTTTAAGGCTGCTCGCTCTTCTTATCCTTGTTTTAGGCATAATATATTTTCATATAAATATCTTTCTGCCATCGAAAATTCCATTTTTATTCAAGCTTGGAGTTATCGACCACCCCTTAAACATCTTGGTGCTAGGAACCGATATAACTTTTATAGCAGAAACCGGCAAGGCAGATTTAACTGTTAACGGGAGATCCGACTCAATACTTTTAATCCATTATGATCCGGCAAAATCAAAAGCAAGTATTGTTTCTATTCCCAGAGATTCTTATGTAAACATACCAGGTTATGGTTATAATAAAATAAACGCCTCTTTTGCTTTGGGCGGCACAAAGCTAACAAAAGAGACTGTAGAAAAAATGACAAACGCAAAAATTGATAAATTCATATTAATAAACACAAAAGGGATCATCAAATTAGTGGATATTTTAGGGGGGATATGGGTAGACGTGGAAAAAGATTTATACTATACAGATAAAGCCCAAAATCTTTATATAAACTTAAAAAAAGGATATCAAAAACTTTCAGGAGAAGAAGTAAATGAGTACATACGATTTAGACATGATGCAATTGGAGATATCGGAAGAATACAAAGACAACAAAATTTTCTAAGGGCTTTGGCAAAACAAATTATGAATCCTATCTCCACAATAAAAGCGCCATTCATAATCGAAGTTATACGCAATAATGTAAAGAGCGATTTATCATTACAAGAATTCATTTTGCTTATTAACAGTTTTCGAACAATACCGTATGAAAACATTTCAACTCATATGATTCATGGAGAACCAGCAAATAATTGGGCAGGAAGTGTTTTAATGTTAAAACAAGAAGAGATAAACAAAATTATTCAGGAAAATTTTAAATAATCCCCTCACCAAAAGAAAGTTTTTTATGTATCGCCTTTGCCGCTCTTTTCCCGTCTCCCATAGCAGAGATAACAGTTGCCGCGCCACGAACAATATCCCCACCAGCAAAAACCCCTAAAATAGAAGTAGCTCCTTCTTCTGTAATAACAACACCACCCCACGATTCTGTTTTCAAGTCAGGAGTCCTATAAGGGATTAAGGGGTTTGGAGAATTTCCAATAGCAACAATAACAGTTTCAACTGAGATTTTAAAGTTTGATTCCTTAATCGGAACAGGTCTCCTTCTTCCCGAAGAGTCAGGTTCGAAAAGCTCCATTTGAATACATTCTACTTCTTTAACCCACCCATTTTCATCAGCATAATAAGCTATAGGAAGTGTCAAATTTTTAAAAATAATGCCCTCCTCCACCGCCCTATGAATTTCTTCTTTTCTTGCCGGCATCTGCTCTTGACTCCTCCGGTAAACTATATAAACCTCTTCTGCGCCAAGTCGCAAAGAGACTCTAGCTGCATCCATTGCAACATTCCCCCCCCCAACAACTGCAACTTTTTTGCCAATTTTTATCGGCGTTAGATATTCCGGAAATTTCCACGCCTTCATCATGTTTACCCTAAAAAGATATTCATTGGCAGAATAGACTCCGTCCAGATTCTCTCCTGGAATTTTCATAAACTTAGGGAGCCCTGCCCCGGAACCTATAAAAATAGCTTTATATTTCTTCAAAAGTTCTTCTATTGAATAAACATTACCAATCAACATGTCTGTTTTAATTTCGACACCTAAGCTTTTTATATAATCAATTTCCAGTTCTACAATTTTCTTAGGTAGACGAAATTCAGGAATCCCGTAAGTCAAAACTCCTCCTGTAACATGAAGTGATTCAAAAATAGTCACTTTATAACCAAGCCTTGCCAAATCTCCGGCACACGTAAGCCCCGCCGGTCCCGACCCAACAACGGCTATTTCATCCTTTGCTCCTTTAGAAAGGCTTATTTGCTTTGCCTTGACATTTTCTCTCTCCCAATCAGCCACAAACCTCTCGAGATTCCCTATCCCAACAGATTCTCCCTTTACTCCAAGAATACACTTAAGCTCGCACTGTTCCTCTTGGGGACACACTCTACCACAAACAGCAGGCAAAGCATTTGTCTCTTTTATTTTTTTGACTGCCGCCTCAAAATTCCCTTGCACGATAAATCTCAAAAAACCTGGAATATCAATTTCAACAGGACACCCCTTAACACATTGAGGATTTTTGCATTGAATGCACCGTCTTGCTTCAGAAATTGCCTGGTCAACAGTGTACCCTAACGGAACTTCTTGAAAATCTTTTATACGCTCAGAATTTGAACGTTCATTCATTTTTTGTCTGTTTTTTTTCTCAACCATTTTTTAATAACCTGCAAACATGGTCGTTTGCCTCTTTTTCTTTGTCTTTATAAGCATTTAAGCGACTTGAAAGCTCATTAAAATCAACCTGATGGCCATCAAACTCAGGCCCTTCAACACAAGCAAATTTAACTTCTCCTCCAACGGTCACCCGACAAACGCCACACATGCCGGTAGCATCCAGCATTAATGTATTTAAAGAAACCATCGTCTTTATCCCATGAGGTTTTGTTACATCGCAACAAACTTTCATCATAGGAACAGGACCAACAGAAATAACTCTGTCCAGTTTCTTCCCCGAAGCAATCAGATTTCTAAGCTCATCAGAAACAAACCCTTTGCGGCCAAAGGATCCATCATCAGTAGTAGAAAGCAAGGTGCTGCTTACTTCTGATAACTCTTTTTTATAAACCAAAAGCTCTTCGCACCTAGCTCCAATAATAGTTATAACCTCATTCCCTTTTTCTCTCAATGCTTTAACGACAGGATAAATCTCAGCAATGCCAACCCCTCCCCCTATTACCACAACAGTCCCAAACATTTCTATATGAGAAGGGACTCCAAGTGGCCCCAAAATATGCGCAATTTCTTCTCCTTCTTTTTTAAAATCCAAAATAGTTGTTGTCGCCCCAATAACCTGAAATATAATAGTAACAGTCCCTTGCTTTGTGTCAAAATCGGCAATAGTCAAAGGGATTCTTTCTGATGTTTCAGTTGGAACAACAATAACAAATTGACCTGGCTTTGCAGCCTCTGCAATATAAGGGGCTTCAACTGTAATCTGAGAAATATTATTTGAAAGTTTTTTCTTTTTTAGAATTTTAACCATAAATTTACTTCATTAGCCATTAAAACGATTCATCGCATTTTCTAATCCGTTTAAAATTAATACAGAAACAGCTTCCGCAGCTCTAATTACTGCGTCAGAAAAAACAGCTTTTTGTTCAGGCGGAATTTTACCTAACACATGCGCCCGCACATCTCCTGAAGTTACTCCTTTTCCTACACCAATTCTAATTCTTGTAAAATCGCCTCTCCCAATATGTTGCATTATAGACTCAACCCCATGATGCCCACCAGCTCCGCCCCCTTTTCTAACCCTAATTTGGCCAGGTTCCAGGTCAACATCATCATATATAACTATCAAATGATTACTCGAAATTTTATGCCAACTCATAAGAGAAACAACGGCCTCGCCCGAAAGATTCATATAAGTTTGAGGCTCAGCAAAAATAATTTTATGGGTATCAAGATTTCCTTCGGCAACCAAGGCGTTACATTTTTTCTTATGTTTTAGTGATGAAATTAAAAGGTTTTGAAGAATCCTTTCTACAGCCATAAAACCAAGATTATGCCTTGTCTCTTCATACTCTTTCCCCGGGTTTCCCAAACCTACAACAAGGTACATCAACGGCCCTGCGTCAACTCTATTCCAAAGCGAAAATCCGTCTTTGGCCTAGTAGAAGATTCATTAAACCAATACATATTAAGAAACTCTGCAAACATTTTTAATTTTCTAAAAATCGGAGCAATCTCTTCTTTTTCTCTAAAGGGTTCAATTCGTAATCCGATTCCGTAAAAAACATTATTAAGCCACTCCGCGCCAGAACCAGACTTATTTACATAAAGAGCAGCATATGGCATTAACCCATTAAATATAGGCCGGCCCAATTTAAACTGAAAATAACCAACATATGTTTGAAATTTATCGAAGTTAAGATCATCATAAAAATTTGTATTGCGATAAGTAAAATTCGCCCACATCTCCGCCCAAAAGAGATTCGCATCGGTTTTCTGCAAATTCCATTCATGCCAAACATCAATTCCAAATCTAAAATCATCAGTTTTCACTCCATTTGCTGTCGCCGTTGCCGTATCTTTCAAGAATGTTAGAGCCAGTATCTCTCCATAAAACTTAGTCGAAGGGATCCAATCTAAAAACACAGAATCTGACTTAAACAAATTAAAAGGAAGCAATCTCACTCCAAGTCCGTAAGCCAAATTATTGTTCCAATAATTTGCATCTTGTCCATAAGTCTCATAAAGAACAACATATGGCATTGCCGTAAAATTCTCCTCAGGCTGATAACCAAATCTAGTTTCACCACGAAATAAAGCGGAACGAAAATTAGCATTTTCTCCGTTAGTTTCATAATAAGCGGCATTTGACCAATCATCCACCCAAAAGCCAGCAAAAGCTTCTAATGGCAAAAATAAAACCATACATAACAAAATAATAAAAACCCTTGTCATTTTAGCTCTCCTTAATAATATCTATCAATTAAACCCTAAATCGTCCAGCACAAAATTTGTCTTGCCGTTTTTGCTTGACGCTATAGATATAAATTGTATCTGCAATAATCCGCCGGAATTTCCATGAAAACTGGGGTTCCATATATCATCCCCAACTTCACGATTATCATCAACAAACAATGAAAAAGGGATAGAAATATGCTTCCAGCCTTTAAAATCAAGTTTTAATTCATATGTAAACCTATCGTCAAATAATGGAGAATTATTTGACGGCTCTTGTTCAATTTGCCAATTCCCATTATCATCATCATAAAGCTCTATTTTTAATAGCCCATTTTTATCGCTCTCGCTATAAACATCTAATTCCAATGAATTATTCGAATTTGATTTTTTTTTAAAATCTGCGATATATCCTCCAATCCCCCCAACAAAAAAGTTAGAGGCTGCCCCTTTTATTTGAAGAGCAAGCCGCCCAATCGCAGGATTAGAAACAAGAGAGACATTTACATTGCCAAAAACCCACCATTTAGAATCAGTTAAGAACTCGTTATTTTCAAAATTCTCAAATACAAAAGCCGTTTCAGTCACTTTTGGTTTAACAGATGGCGGAGATTCACCAAAACCAAAAGAAGGCAAAGAGAGCAGAAACACAAAAAGAATTGCTATCAAATACTTCATTCGGTTTTTATTATATACTGCTACAATTCCCCTGTCAATCAAGCGGACGGGGCCAAATTCATTACAATTCAGCAAAAGATGAAGGGGCTTTTTCTATTATAATCTGAGGAACTTCAAAAGAGAGAGAAAAGAAGTGGGATGAATTCATTTTAAGTAAAGAATCAGTCGCATAAGCGTAATCAAAATTAAAACCATTAAAACTAAGTCCCACCCCAAAAGAATTGTTAACAACCATCTCGTTTGCACTTATGGGAATCCCTTCAAGCCCTCCTCTTATAGATAAAAGTTTTGTAGGTCGGAATTCAATCCCTGAGTGAATATAATAAGAAGAATCATAATCAAAAAGGCACGTAATGTCATCTCTTACTTCATAATTTATTCCCATCTTAACATTCATGGGAGCCTCTTCATGAGTGCCTGTCGCCCAAACAATTTGTTTGAATAAAAAATTTTGAAACATAATTCCGATGGCTAACTTCTCTTTTGGGTAAACCAAAAAACCAAAGTCAAGGCTTGTTCCATACGCAGATGAGTTTTGTAAAGAAGAAAAATTTTCCGTAAAAATTTTAACAGTAAAACCAAAGTCAAGGTAGCTCGTAACATCATTGGCATAGCTTAGTGATAACATACGCCCACTATAACCCGTAGATGAGGAGGGAGAACTTCCAACCTCAGAAGATGTTATAAAAATGTTACTTGTAATAATAGATAAATGCCCGACACCAAAACAACCATAATATCCCTCTTTTACGGGAAAAGCGCCTCCAAACATGGAATAAGGGACTTCCTCTGAAAGATTTGTATATAAACTAGTGAGTGAAAAGTTTTTCACCCTGGCAAGTCCTGCGGGGTTGGCAAACACAGCCCCTACATTTTGAAGCGCCGCCTGAGTTTTTCCCAAAGCAATGCCACGCGCGCCATAACCAATCAAAGATATGTCAAGGCTTTGGGAATAAACAGGTAAAGCAAGAAAACAATTAATAGCCAATAAAAAGATACATACAAGTAGAAGACAAATCCGTCCTTTCACTTAAGCACCACAATTTTACATCTTCCAATCAAAGTCCCATCATTTACCACATTGCAAAAATAAACCCCATTTTGGACTATATCTCCAAAATTGGATCTTCCGTCCCAAACAACCTGATTGGCTCCTGATTTGCCTCCCTCTGAGCCTGACAAACAACTGATCTTTTTCACTAATCTATTGGCAACATTAAATATATATATTTTTATATCAGCGTCTGAACCAAGAATATAATAAATTCTAGTAGAAACAGATGGAGGGGCAAAAGGATTTGGATAATTTAAAATAGCAGTATAAGCAAAAACAAAATTTGCAAACAAAAAAAGAATCATTGCTATAAACAAGCTTTTTTTGATCCAACACCTTAAAAACTCCTCACCATTGATGTCGGGATCTTTTTTCTTTCTTACCATAGGACATAACATCCCAAGGTTAAAACTTCGAGGTTTACTCAAGGTAAGTCCATTATATAGCTTTTGAAAAAGGTGTCAAACCATAAGTAAAACTTCAAACTTCTCCAATAAATTCTTTAATGTTATGAGCAAAATGTCCGTTTCTCATTTTTTCCAACGTTTTTCTTCTCCCAAATATTAAGGGTCTGTTGCATAATGGTCATTCCCGTGAAAACGGGAATCTATTTCTCAGAAAACAAGATGGATCCCCGCTTTCGCGGGGATGACAAATTGCAAAATCCCCTATTATGCAACAAGCCCATTAAAGTATTAACCCCGATTTCCTAGTCGGGGTTAATCCCTGGGAAAATTTCCAACACTCTGCTAGAATTCTGTTCGTCTATAAATAATCGGGGTTTACTCGTAGGATTAATAACCGGGGTTAAAATGCACTAAGGCCTGTTGCTTTGTCAATTTTTGCTTTAGCAATCTTAACATCATAAAGAGCTGTCCAATAATTTGCTTGGGCTTGCAACAAAGCTGATTCCGCGTCTAAAACGGAAAGACTAGTTCCTACGTTCGATGAAAAATTAAGCTCCGCATATTTCAACGTCTTCTCCGCCAGGCTTTCGGCATATTCTGCCGCGGAAAGACGTTCTTTGGCGCTGCTAAAGTTAAGATAGGCAGCTCTCAAATCCAAGGCTATCGCATCTTTTATGGATTCTTCCTGCTCTTTTAAGCTTTGCGCTGTTGCCTTTGCTTCCGCAATCTTATTTATATTTATAAAACCGTCAAAAAGAGTCCATGAGCCACTAAACAGCAAATGCCATGAACCAAGATCATATTTTGTATTACTTGAAGGATAATTTGTAGTGGTTCGACCCGTTGATCCTACAAAAAAGATATTGGGAAGAAGGTTTCCTGTGTTTAAGCCAACTGTATCTTCGGCAATCGCTTTTCCCAGTTTAAAAGAAATGAAATCAGGCCTATTATTGTAGGCCTTCTCAAGAAGTTCGGCATAGCTTGCAACACTTTCAAACGTTTGAGAAATATCCGAAGATAAAAATACATCAGAAGATATATCATATCCCAAAAGGCTGTTAAAAGATATTGAAACGAGTTCCAATCCGTTTTCAACCTGTATCTGCATATTCCTCATGTTGGCAAGTTCGGTCTGCGTTCGCAAAAGGTCAACTTGAGTGGAAATCCCTGAATTGTAAAAAAGTTCAACCTGTTGTAGATGTTTTTTTAACGCAATCATGGAAGAATTTACAACTTCAATCATTTTCTTGGATTTTAAATATTCATAATAAGTTGAAACAACATTATAAACAACATCATTCTTAACTTTTTTATAGTCCTGAAGCGCTGCTAAATAAGAGTTATTGGTTATTTTAATCCCAAGTAAAAGTTTCCCCCCCATAAAAATAGGCTGCCTTAAAGAAAAGCTATAAGTTGTTATTTCGGCCGCCTCATCTGGACTTGTAGTAATAGGAGCAGCCATCCCTGGGATAGTAATGCTTAAAGGTTGTTGATAAGATTTACCAAAAGAAGAATCCAAACTTATACTTGGGAACACGCTCCCCATCGCCTGATTAACCCTGGCACCTGACACATTAAGCTTCTCCTTAGCAGAAAGAACCTGAGTGTTTTTATCTAATGCTATTTTTATGCTTTGATCCAATGTTAAAACTTGGCTATCAGCGAATGAACTTCCGGAAAAAATAAAAAATAAAAAAACAAAAAGAATAATCTGAAAAATTATCTTCTTTTTTATTGGGAGAATATTTTTTTTCATACTTCCTCCGAAACAGGGATGACATACGCTTTTATGCCTTCTTTTAAGTAGCTGGCTTTTATGCTTTTTACCTCATTTAATATTCTATCTTTTGTTTTTTCATCAGTAACAACAAACAATCCCATATTAAACCCAGGCCATATTTGCGTATCCAAATGCGGCTCGGATTCCCCTCCTTCTCCTAAAAGATAAGGAAGTTTTGTGTAAAATTTGACTTGCAAGTTTTTTAACGCACCAAGAACAAGCAATTCAAGAGGAGCTGAAAATATTATAAAAACCGCCTTCATTTTATCTCCCTTTTCTTCAATAAAAAAGACTCAAGCACAAAATATAAAGTTGGAACAAATATAAGACTTATGGTGGCAGAAACAGTAAGCCCCCCCATAACCGAGATCGCAAGCGGCTTCCAAAATCCTGAGCCTTCCCCATTGTTTAAAAGAATAGGCAAAAGACCAAGCACGGTAGTAGTAGAGGTCATAAGTATTGGCCTTAAACGGGTTTTTCCCGCTTCGGCGATTGCTTCTTTTATTTCAAGCCCCCTAGCCCTTAATATGTTAATATAATCAACCAAAACAATTGAATTTTTAACCGCAATCCCCGCAACCATTATAAGCCCAACAAATGGCATAACACCAAAAGGAACTCCGGCGAAAAACAGCCCCCAAACCACCCCAATTACGGCAAAAGGAATAGCAAACATAATAATTAAGGGGTCAAGAAAAGATTCAAACTGTGCAACCATAACAAGATATAAAAGGGCAATACCAAGGAAAAATGCCACAAAAAGAGAAGAAAAACTTTCTTGCATCTGCTCAGCATTTCCTCCTATTTTTACTGACATGGCAGAAGGGACGGTCATTTTTGATATAATTGCCCTCACATCAGAAATTATATCCCCAAGAGGTCGTCCAAAATAATCTGCCTCAACCATAACCAATCTTTGCTGGTTCTTTCTCTGAATAACCTGTGGCCCGTTTTTTTCTTCTATTTTAGCAATATTGCCCAAAGTAATATTTTTTCCAGTCCTTGTCGTAATCATTATATTTTTTATATCATCCAAAGTTTTCCTGTCTTCCGCTTTTAACCTGGTAAAAATGTCATACTCATCGCCACCCTCCCGAAACTTTGAAACGACCGTCCCATAAATATTCCCACGGGCTATAATCCCTATTTCAGCTAAAGACAATCCAAGATCAGCCGCTTTTTCTCTGTCAATGTTTATGGCATATTCCGGATTTGCCTTTTCCCGTGAAATTGAAGGATCAACAACTCCGGAAACTTTTTCTATTTTCCGTTTTAATTCGTCAGCAAACCTATCTATTACATCAAAATCAGCTCCATACAACTCAATAGATACAGGCTTTCCTCCTCCTGTCATCTGGTTCGCCCCGCTGGCATTAAAGTCAACGGACTTTAGCCCAGGAACAGAAAGAGAGATGTTCGCAACAACGCGTTCCAGTTCTTTTAATGTTCTCTTTCTTTCTGACAAGGGGACAACTTTGACAAAAAGATTTCCAAAATTAGCGCCACTTTTTGTCGAAAGTCCAAGTTGTGATCCTGATCCCGCCGTAACCAAAATATATTGAAGCTCAGGAACTTGTTCTTTTATTTTTTTCTCAATTTCTCTCATAGCTTTTGCAGTTTGCTCCATGCGAGTCCCAGGGGGCATAAGCACATTGGCGGAAAAAGAACCCGTATCCTGTTCGGGGAAAAATTCAGTGCCGACAACAGGGAAGAGAAACATGCTGAAAACAAAAATCAGCGCACAGGAAATTAAAACCATCTTTCTTTTTGTCAATGCCCACTCCAAAGCCTTTTTATATTGTGTCTCAAAGTATTCAAATATCCCTTCACTTTTATCAATAAAGTTTTCAAGAAAATGCCTTTTTAATTTTTCTTTTTTATTTATGCTTAAAAACTTTGAACTAAGCATAGGAACCAAAGACAATGCAGTCACCAAAGACATTCCCATTACTACTATAATAGTAAGAGAAAGCTCTCTAAAAAATATGCCTATAAATCCGCCGACAACAAGCATAGGAAAAAATATAACCATATTTGTGGTTGTAGATGCTATAACAGCAGAGGAAACTTCTATTGCGCCATACATTGCAGCTTCTTTTGCCTGTTCTCCTTTTTTGTCTTTATGCCGATAAATATTTTCCAAAATAACGATCGCATCATCAACAACAACACCTACTGCGATAATAATAGAAGCAAGAGATATGATATTTATTGATGCCCCCGATATATAAAGATAAATAAAAGCAGCAATCAAAGAAAATGGGATAGCAAGTGAAATAATAAAAGACCCCCGCATATTTCGAAGAAAGAAAAGAACCGTCAATATTACAAACAAAAATGACCAATAAAGAGTTGTTTGGAGTTCATTTATCTGCCTCTTTATTACTTCGGCCGTATCTTGAATAACGGTAATTTCCAAATCCGGAGGCAATTCTTTTTTTATTTCGTTAAGTTCCTTTTGGGCTTCGAGAACAACCTTTACTGTATTGGATCCCGATTGCTTTTGTATCATAAGCATTATGCCAGGCTTGCCGTCAACTTCGGTTATGCTATCTTCATCTTTAAATGAGTCGGAAACATCCGCTATATCAGAAAGAAAAATATCCCTGCCTGAAAAATTGCCTACAATCGTATTTAATATTTCCGAAATATTTTTATATTCTCCGGGGATCCTTACTCCATATTCAAGATGTTCAGATTTGATGCTCCCCGCGGGGATCGAAAGGTTTGCCCCTTGTAAAGCCAAATTCACCTGCGAAAGAGATAAGTGATAAGCCTCTATCCTATGGCGGTCAATGTCAACATTTATCTGCCTTACAAGCCCTCCTCTTATGCTGACCGTCCCAACTCCTTGTATTTTTTTAAGTGCAGGCGATATTTTTTTGTCCGCAAGGGTAAAAAGCTTGTCGTAAGACTGGCCGGCCGATATCCCCAATATTAAAACCGGTATTTGTGAAAGATCAAATTTTAAAATAGTCGGGGGTTGTATATCCTCCGGAAGTTTGGCTCTTATCGCGTCCATTTTATCTCTGATATCGGCCGAAGCTGAATCCAAGTTGGCTCCCCATTTAAAGGCAATCGTAACTATTGAAATATTTTCAGAGCTGTCAGAGGTGATTTTGTCAATATTAGGAACGGTGGCAACAGAATCTTCTATCACTTTTGTGACAGATATTTCTATGTCTTCTGCGCTGGCTCCGGGATAAGGGGTTATGATAGTTAAAGTCGGAATTTCAATGTTTGGCAAAAAATCAAGAGGAAGATTTTTCAAACAAAAAAAACCGACTAAAAGTATGATAAAAAATATCGCCGTAGTAAATAACGGCCTGTTTACAAAAAGCTTAATCACTCGTAAACAACCTCAAGGTTAGAACCTTCCTCCACAACGCGCTGGCCCACGACAATAACTTCATCAGAAGAGGAGATCCCCGATAAAATTGCAACCAGGCCTTCCTCTTCCAACCCTATTTCAACATTTTTTTTAGTCGCAATCCCATTTTTATTCACAAAAACATATTTGGTTTCAAGCCCCAAGATTGCATCCGCCGGTAAAGTTAAAACATTATCTTTTCTTTCTAAAATAAGATATACTCTGGAGAACATTCCCGGCCTTATAACTTTACCAGGATTTAAAATTATAATTTCAGCTTGAGCTGTTCTCGTTTGCGGATCAATGACAGGTCTTAAATTGCCAACCTTCCCGGGAAAAACTCTTTCAGGATAAGCATCCAACATTATTTCCGCCGTTGTCCCTTTTTTTACTTTAGGATAATCTTTTTCAGGAACATCGACATAAACCTTAACGGAATTAATGCTGTAGATCGTAAAAACAGGGTTAATAGATCCGGCTTGGCTTATAATCTGTTCTCCAAGCCTTATCTGTTGAAGCCCGACAACTCCGGATATAGGAGAAAAAGTAACAACATCATTGTAAAGCTCATCATTTGGAGAAATCCCTTCAACATAAGATAAAAGTTTATCTCCTGATTTTACATAGTCCCCTTCTTTTACATAAATTTCAGCGACCCTTCCGGCCGTTTTGGGGCGAATTGCAACTTCGGTCTCTCCTTTTATATCTCCCGTCAAACTGATTTTCTGTAATATACTACCAATTTCTGGATTTTTTAAAATCACAGGAATGCTTTTTTCCTCTTGCTCAACTTTTTTCCCCGATGTCAATCGTGAAACAACCCTATATCCTATAAAAAGGATCAAAAAGAGAATAAGAATTCTTATGATTATTTTTTTGCTCATGTCAGCTCCTTACATTCCCAAAAACCTATCAATCCCCACAGCCGCCATACGTCCCTCCATAATCGCCCACACAACAAGCGACTGCCCGCGATGCATGTCCCCTGCCGAAAAAACCTTCTTAGCAGATGTCATATAATTATCGTCAGTTTTGACATTCCCGCGAGGGTCTAATTCAACCTTCAACCCCGAAACAAGCCCCTCATGCTCCGGATGTAAAAATCCAATCGCAAGTAATACCAAATCAGTCTCAATCTCAAACTCAGAGCCTGGAATTTCTTTCATAACGAATCTGCCGTTTGAATCTTTTCCTGAAAAATCAACTTCAACACATGCAACTTTTTTAACGACCCCATTTTCACCTATAAATTTCTTGGTCAAAATTGACCATTTACGCGTAACTCCCTCCTCATGACTCGATGTCGTCTTTAATAAGAGAGGGTAGGCCGGCCATGGGCATTTATTATCGCGGCATGCGGGAGGCTCGGGTAATACTTCAATCTGAATAACACAAGAAGCTCCCTGGCGATTGGCAGTCCCAACACAATCAGACCCCGTATCTCCACCACCAATCACAAGAACCTTCTTCCCCGTAGCTGAAATTTTAGGTTCAGCAAATTTTTCGCCGGAAACTTTTTTGTTCGCCTGGACTAAATAGTCCATCGCAAAATGTATCCCTTTTAATTCGCGTCCCGGAATATTTAAATCCCTTGGAGCTTTTGATCCGCCAGTAAGACATACCGCATCAAACTCTTTTAAAAGTTTATCGGCTGAATAGTCAAGGCCGACATTAACTTCCGTTTTAAATTCTATCCCCTCTTTTTTCCAAATATCAATTCGCCTGTCGAGAACTTTTTTGTCGAGTTTAAAGTCGGGGATCCCATAACGCATTAAGCCACCTAATTTTTCTTCTCTTTCAAAAACAACAACATTATGCCCAAGTCTATTTAACTGTGCCGCGCAGGAAAGCCCGGCAGGCCCCGAGCCTACAATCGCAACACTTTTACCTGTCCTCTGCTTTGGCGGGGTTGCTTTTACATACCCCAAATTGAAAGCTTTTTCGATAATTGAAAGCTCATCTTCGCGGATCGTTACTGGATCATCATTTATCCCAAGGACACAGGCATATTCACAAGGGGCTGGGCAAACCCTCCCTGTAATTTCGGGAAGATTGTTTGTCGCGGAAAGCAGATCAAACGCTTTATTCCAAAACCCTTTGTACATAAGGTCGTTCCACTCGGGAATAATATTTCCTAGGGGGCATCCGCTGTGGCAAAATGGTGTCCCGCAATCCATACATCGAGCCGCCTGCTCACGAGCCTTTTCGTCAGATTTTAAATTAAAAACTTCCGCATAATCTGCAACTCTTTCACAGACAGGGCGATACTGCATCGTTTCTCTTTTATGTTTTAAGAAGCCCCTCACATCACCCATCAGAAACCTCTCCATTTTTTTTTGATTCTTCCATCTGTTTTAATATTCTCTTATATTCTTTTGGCATAACTTTAACGAATTTTTTTGATTCGCTTGCAAAATTGTCAATAATTTTTTTGGCAACGGAGCTCTTTGTATGTTTAAAATGATTGTGTAGCATGTCCCTTAAAACAATTAAATCATTCTCCATTAAATCTTCAAGCTCAATCATTTCCATATTGCACATTTTCTTAAAAGTCTTGTCTTCGTCGTAAACATACGCAACTCCGCCAGACATTCCTGCTCCAAAATTGCGGCCGGTTTTTCCAAGTATTACAACATGACCACCTGTCATGTATTCGCATCCATGATCTCCAACACCCTCAACAACAGCATTTACGCCAGAGTTTCTGATGCAGAATCTTTCGCCAGCCACCCCTCTTATGTAAGCCTCTCCGGCAATCGCTCCGTAAAAAGTTGTGTTGCCAATCATAATATTATTTTCAGCCTTATATGTAACTTTAGGGTCAGGGTAAATAATTATTTTTCCGCCAGACATTCCTTTTCCGACATAATCATTTGCAAGCCCGGAAAGCTCAAAAGTAACACCTCTTGCGAGAAACGCTCCAAAGCTTTGACCACAAACACCTTTAAATTTAAAGTTAATTGTATCGGTTGGGAGCCCAGAATCGCCATAGCGTTTGCAAACTTCTCCACTTAGCATTGCGCCTGTTGTGCGGTTTACATTTTTAATTTCAAGCTCTTCTTTTACAACTTGAGATTTTTCTAGCGCTGGTTTTGCAAGTTTAATAAGTTCTCTATCAAGGACTTTGTCGATTCCATGATCCTGAGATGTCACACAGCGAGTTGCAACATTTGCAGGCATTTTCGGTTTGTAAAGAATTTTAGAAAAATCTATATCTTTAGCCTTCCATGGCAGAATAGAAGAATTAAGTTCCAAAAATTCTGTACGGCCTATCATCTCATCCATAGTTCTAAACCCAAGCTCTGCCATAATGCCACGAAGCTCGCGGACGACAAATCCAAAGTAGTTTATAACTTCATCTACTCTACCCATAAACCTTTGAGATAAAAGTTCATCCTGGGTCGCGACGCCAAGTGAGCAGTTATTCAAATGGCAATGACGAAGCATTACGCAACCCATTACAATAAGTGCCGCAGTACAAAATCCATATTCT
>MEUA01000066.1 GCA_001771505.1 candidate division WOR-1 bacterium RIFOXYB2_FULL_36_35 | reverse complement strand
TGCCTCCAAGGAATGGAAAAGAGCTTTTGAAGGTAATTACCGAAAGTGATGATACGCATGTTTTAGCTTTTGCTATGAGCGAATTAAATAAAGGGAATTTGGGGTATTCTCTAAAAAGTATTGACATGGCTAAAAAGATTCATGGAAAAAAAATATTGGCTCTTTCTTGATTTTTTTGTTGTAAAGCGATATAAAATGCTGTTATTCATTGTTATTCAGTAGTAATATAATAAAACTTAAGCGTTGTTTAATATGAATTTTTGGTTTAAATTATTAATATTTATATTCACCATTTTTCAAATGAATTATTGTTGCACATCATTTGCTGATAATAATAATTTGTCTAATATTATGGTTGACCAACTTGGATATCTGCCTAATCAGTCTAAACAGGGAGTTTTAGTTTTGAGTAGTGAGGGTTCTTCCGAAATATCTTTTGCAATAAAAGATTTGATTTCTAATAAAATTGTTTTTAATGGTAAAACACAACCCTCAATTATCGATGATATGGACAGCGGAGATTCAATTGTTAAACTTGATTTTTCTTCTCTAAATACTCCTGGTACATATTATATAGAAGTTAATCCACAAATTAAATCCTATCCTTTTAAAATAGAGGCTAGAGTTTATAACCCACTATTTCTTGAAACAATGCATGGTTTTTATTTTCAAAGGTGTGGAACTGAGCTTGAAAAGAAATATGCTGGGGAATGGACAGGGGAGGCTTGCCATTTAAATGATGCAATTGTATTAGATTCTGGTAAATATCTTAAATCTGTTGGAGGATGGCATGATGCTGGAGATTATGGTAAAAAAATAGTTCCGGGCGCGGTAACGACAGGCATTTTATTAAAATTGTGTGAATTGTTCCCTTCTAAAATAAATAGTTTTAAACTTGGTATTCCAGATGAAAAATTGCCGGATATTCTTACTGAAATTAAGTATGAATTAGATTGGATGTTTACAATGCAACGACAAGATGGAGGGGTCTATCATCTTATTGTTACTAAAGAATTTCCTACGATAGGAATGCTTCCTCAGAAAGATAAAGCAACAAGATACATTGTTCCTGTATCATCTGCTGCGACTGCTGATTTTGCGGCTGCAATGGCCATGGCATATAGAGTATATAATAAATATGATTCAAAATTTGCTAGAAAGTGTTTGAAAGCTGCTCAAAAGGCATGGGAGTTTTTAGAAAAGAACAAAACAATAGTTCCACAAGGAGGCTATCGTGATCCAAATGGATTTAGGCATACAGGTGGATATGAAGATGAAGATGATCGAGATGAAAGATTTTGGGCAGTAATTGAGTTGCTAAAAACAACAAAAGAAGATAAATATAAAAAATATATAAATAAAATTTATAAAACTTGGAAACCTGTAATCGTTTATCCGTTCTCTTGGAAAGATGTACATGTTTTTGCAGTATTTGAATATTTGACAATAGATGATAAAATTGCAAACCCAAAAATAAAAGATATTTTTGAAAAAGAGTTAATTAATTATGCCAATCAAATTGTTAATAGGATTGATAAAAATGGTTATAATGTAGCTTTGAACTCAAATGATTATTATTGGGGATCAAATGGAGTTGCATTAAGTTATTCTATGCTTTTACTGATGGCCAATGAGACTGCTCCAAGTCAAAAATATGTTGAAGCAGCTCTTGATCAGTTACATTATGTATTAGGAAAAAATTCTTTAAATCTTTCTTTTGTGACGGGAATTGGATCTGTTTTTCCTAAAAATCCTTTATATTATTCGTCTCTTAATAGCTCAAATAAAAACCCTATTGCGGGCTTTCTTGTTGGGGGGCCAAATTCACGGGGGGATGATTCTTATATTTATAATCAAATAACAAAGCGCCACATTCCTCCTGCAAAATGTTATTTAGACAGTTATTACAGTTATTCTACTAACGAGATTTCTATTTATTGGAATGCGCTTTTGGCCTTCGTTAGCGGCTATTTTTTTGGTGATGTAAATTAACCCCGATTATTCACCCCAGAATCAATAACTAACAAATTGTCAAACATTATTCGAGGTATGAATAATCGGGGTTAACCTGAAATTTTAAGGTAAATATGCAAATAATTCAGCATGAGAATAAAAAGGGGACGGACAAGGATAGCAATTGTTTCTGAAAGGATGACGCTCAAAATTCCAAACATTCCGCTTGGAAAAGCAGTTAGAAAATTATCATCGGAATTAAGAGGAATAGCGCAAGATTGTTGGCAAATGAAACAATGGCCTACAAAGGCTTTTTTAAAAGTGGAAGTTGTATCACGAGAACCATTTATTCATTTTTTTGGTATTACTGCGAATAGATTAGAGGCTCGTAATTCTGTTGCATTAGGAGAAATGGTTGTTCCTACTAGATATTCTTTTTTAGGCATTTTAAACGTTATGGAGACGGCAACGCAAAGTGGAATTAATCCTTCTGCATTTGCTAAGGAATTCCGTCTTGGCGGACACACTTTTAGCCATGTTGAAAACTATGGTATTCATGAAGGAAGCCTTAAATTGTTAGATTATGGAGATTCAAAAGCTATTTCTATTTTGCAACTACAATGTCAATCTTTTCGATGGGAGTTGGATATAGTTTATGCTCGACATCAGAGAACGACTGAAAGGATCATAAATAGTCGAGGACAGACGTTTAATGACATAAGTTTTGTAAAAGAAGAAATTGAGAGAAACAGAAACAATCCACAAAAATGGCCTGTTGAATCTGAAGTAGAAGCCAATCTTGCAAGAGAGTTTGCGGCAATGACTTTAAAGGGACTTCAAGAGATTTTTGTAAGCTTGATTAGTTGCGAACATCCTGTCATTGAATCATCTTCTTGTTTTTTAAGTGAAAAACAACCGTTAATTGCCTTCCTAGATAATTTGAGTGGTTCAAGTACAGAAGTGCAACATCATTTTAGAAAACCTTTGGCAAAATTAAAAACATTACAATCAGAGCTAGCAGATGAACGAAGAGAAGGGGATATTACTCCTGATCGCGAAGCAGCTTTGGAAAGAATGATTTTAGGCGCAATAAAATATAAAGCTTTTATGAGAGAGTTGATGATTCGTTGGAATAGAGAAGGTTTTCCAATTGCTACTTAACCCCGATTTCCTAATCGGGGTGAATAATCGGGGTTAAATCCTCCCAATAAAATAACCAAGCAAACTCCCCAAAATCAAAGTCATAATTACAATCGGAATTCTTTGCTTAAATCCGCCTTCAATTATTAATAATACAGGGAGTACTATGAGGAATGGAATAATAATACCTTTGACGATGCTGTTTAACTCAATATTGGAAGTAGTTATAAAAAAGGCCGCAATAAGCCATGTTAAAAAAGCTGCAAGATTGGCGTTCCATGGCAATTTCATAATGAGCATTGGAGTAATATCAATAAGCCCAGCAATAATCCCAAAAATGAGTACCAGATGAATTTTTTCCATGGTTTGGCTCCTTGTGTTTAAATAATTATAGAAATAATAGCCTATCATTACGCCATAAGCTAAAGGCCATTAGCTAGAATGCGCGCTACTGGGATCGAACCAGTGACCCCTTGCCTGTCAAGCAAGTACTCTAACCAGCTGAGCTAAGCGCGCATTCTAGCCTATAGCTTATTGCTAATAGCTTATGGCAAAAAAAATCACGAATTTAACTTTTTGCGAAAAGAAGAAATTTGTTTGCAGAGCATTTCTGCTTTACTCTCAATTGTTTCCTGTATTTTACCATCAACCAATCCCATCTCAAAGGCTAAATCAAAGGCAGCGACAACCTCATAAACTGACCTTAAAGATATTTCCAAAAATCTTCTAAATTCTTTATCAGAATCACAGCCAGACCCTTCTGCAATATTAAGAATTACAGATAAATATGCGCCTCTAGTTTGAAATAAAAGCTCTTTTCTATCATTTTTTAGATTTTTACTTATAACTTCCTCACAAAATTTAGCAAAGTCTTTTGCTTCATTATATATCTTAAAATTCTTAAATCTAAACATTTACTTATTACCCCCCAAGCCATTAGCTATTAGCCATAAGCTATAAGCTATAAGCCATAAGCCAACTTTCTCTTCTCTGCCATAAGCTATAAGCTATAAGCCATAAGCCAACTTTCTCTTCTCTGCCATAAGCTATAAGCTATAAGCCATAAGCCAAACAGGCGCGGGGCGGATTTGAACCGCCGAATGACTGTTTTGCAGACAGTTCCCTTACCGCTTGGGTACCGCGCCGGGAAAAAAGCGGGAGACGGGGTTCGAACCCGCGACATTCAGCTTGGGAAGCTGATACTCTACCAACTGAGCTACTCCCGCTTGTTTAGCCAATAGCTCGTAGCTTATAGCTACGATAAATTATATCATACAAACAAAAAAGCTTTAACCAATAATATGTGTGGTTTACTTAGGCTGGGTCGACTTGACGAACTTTTTCATCTTACGAGTAGCTTCATTGCAAATACGCGAGACTTGCGATTCGGAAAGGCTTATTTCATCTCCAATCTCTTTAAAAGTTTTATCTTCTTTGTAATATTTTTTTACAATTTCTTGTTCTTTTTCACTTAGTTCTTGTAGTGCGCCGTCAACATGCAATATATCATCTGCTTCGTCATGAACTATTGCTTCGCGGTTAAATGCCATGTAAATATGCGCGGCAGAATTGATCCACTCATACATTCCTGAGACCTGATCCATCTTCTTTTTTCTAAGGTAGTCCTGCATAGAACCTTTAAGGCGGATAGAGACATAAGGCCAAAGCTCGCCCCTGCGGGGATCCCATGTTTTTAAAGCGTCGATGAAAGCGATTTTTGCTTCTTGAGCTAAATCTTCAGCTTCGGATTTTCTGATATGCGAAGGGAGTGTAGAGACGTACCAATTTACAGTGCTTTCAATTTGACGTTTATATTTTGTGACGACTTCATCTGAATATTTTAAGAAGCGTTCACGAATAACTTTTATAATGCGATCTTCAATTTGTTCTCTTGATATCATTTATGTCCACCGATTAGCGTCTTTTTTTACAGCAGCCATAAATTCTCCCTCTTTTTCTTCTGGATTTTCGCACTCTTCACTGAATTTTTTAGTGAATTTTTTGGCGAAAGGCCAAAATCTTCTTAGAAGGCCTGTAATTCCTGCGGGGATAGCGAAAAAAATCCCTTCTGTTCGCGATGAGATCTTTGACCCTGATGAAGAAGAACTTACCTTTTTGTCCATTTATCAATTTTAGCAAATTATTTTTTTTTATTCAACAGAAATCATTCCTATGCTTTGTACTTTTACTTGTGGAACAATTTCGTTATAGGACAAAACAGCTATGCTGGGGAAACTTCTTTCGATAAATTTTTTGAAGTGGGGTCTGAGCCTTGGAGAACAGAGGAGAACGGAACTTAGCTTCATTCTTTTAAAATTAAGCAGATGCCTTTGTGTTTGAGTCAAGATTCTCTCTCCCATGTTGGGATCTACGGCCAAAAATGATCCATATTCGGATTGATGAATAGCTCCAATCAGCGTCTCTTCTAGAGAAGGGTCAATTGTTACTACGGTTATAACGTTGTTTTTATCCGTGTATTGTTCGCAAATTTGACGGGCAAGTGATTGACGGACATATTCTGCAAGAACATTTATATCGCGGGATAAATGCGCGTAATCTGCCAATCTTTCAAGGATGGTGGATAAATCCCGAATACTTACACGTTCACGAACCAGCAATTGAAGCACTTTATGTACTTGCCCTAAGGATAGCATGTCTGGTATCAGCTCTCTTACGATTGCGGCGTTCGTATTTTTTACAATTTCTATAAGAGATTGGATGTTTTGTCGGGTCATGATTTCATCTGCAAACCTTTTGATAACTTCCGTGAAATGATTTGTAATTGCTTCTACCGGTTCTATTGAAGGTACTCCTAACTTTTGTAGATCAGGGAGTATGTCGTCGGGCACCCATGTTACAGATTCATTGGTCATGGGATCTTTTGATTCTGAACCTGTAAGTTTTTTTGTTTTGACTTCCGCCAGCCTCATATCAACTCTATGATGACCCATAAATGCTTCTCCTGTTGAAACTTTGGTCCCGCGAATTTCTATAGTATATTGATTTGGAGGAAGAGAAAGATCATCCATTACCCTGACTCCCGGAATAACAAAACCTAAATCTTGTCCTATTTGATACCTGATTAATGTTATACGTTCAAGCAGTGGCCCTTTTTGCGCGGGATCAATTAAGGGGATCAGGTTTCTCCCTGTTTTTAAAGAGAGAGGGTCTAACCCTAATGTGCCAAGAATGCTTTCAGGTTTTTTCATGGCATCTTTGCCCATGCCTTCATCTTTCATCATTTGTGTTTCTTCAGATTTTGTTTGCGATTGAATAAGCGCCATTGCAAGAGTTCCACTTGCTCCTGCAAGACCTAAAAAGGGGAGGGTAGGGATACCGGGAATCAAAGCAAAGAAAGCCAATATTAAAGAGACAAAAGCAAAAGCTCTTGGTTGGGCAAAAAGTTGTCTTGATACATCTGTTCCCAAGCTCATCTCCGAGGCTGATTTTGTAATAACAAGACCTGCGGCAACAGATACAAGGAGTGCTGTGACCTGTGCTAAAATGCCTGCGCCGACAGTGAGTAACGCAAAGGTTGTAAGCGCATCCATTATTCCCAAGCCGCGCTGCAGCCAACCTACAAGTATCCCTCCTATTAAATTGATTATGACGATGATGATTCCCGCAATAGAATCTCCGCGTACAAATTTGTTTGAACCGTCCATACTTCCAAAAAATGTGGCTTCCTGTTCTATTTTACGACGCCTGCCCCTTGCTTCATTGGCGTCTATAAGCCCTGCGTTTAGATCAGCGTCAATTGACATTTGTTTGCCCGGCATAGCATCAAGAGTAAATCTTGCCGCAACTTCCGCGACACGCTCTGACCCCTTTGTGATAACAACGAATTGCACAATTGTTATAATAGTAAAGACTATTGCTCCTACAATATAATCTCCTCCAACTACGAAACTTCCAAAAGCCTGTACAACTTGTCCCGCATTTGAATGAAGAAGTATGAGTCTTGACGCTGCAATATTGAGCGACAGCCTAAAAAGAGTGACGACTAAAAGTATTGATGGAAATGCGGCAAATTCAAGCGGCTCTTTTAAATACATTGCGACAAGCAAAATGAGCAAAGCAAAAGCTATGTTTAAAGTCATAAGAATATCAAGGAGAAAAGGAGGTAGAGGAACTATAATAAGAGCAACTATTCCAATAAGTAGAATTCCAACAAATAGATCAGACCCAGAAAACAAAGATTGCAGATTTTTTAAATCAATTCCTGGGAAAGCCATACGTAGATTCTATCACCCCCGAGGGATGCCAGCAATAGTCTTATTTAATGCTTCTTTATCTTTCTTTTTTTTGTATATATATGCCAAAACTTCTGCCACGGCCTGATATAGTTCTCTTGGTATCTCTTGTCCGACTTTTGTTGTTCTATATATTGAACGGGCTAAAGGTTCGTTTTCAACTACTGGTATTTCATGTTCTTCCGCAATTTGGCGTATTTTTTCTGCATGCTTACGCATTCCCTTTGCCATTAATCTGGGGGCTTTCATTTTGTTTTGCTCATATTTTACAGCACAGGCGACATGTGTGGGGTTTGTTACTACAACATCTGCCTGGGGAACAGATGACATCATTCTCTGGTACGCAATTTGTCTTGCCATGTCTCTTATTCTTTGTTTTACTTGAGGATCTCCTTCTAATCGTTTGTATTCTTCTTTTACTTCTTGTCTTGTCATTTTGAGGTTTTTCATGTATTCCCATCTTCTGTAAAGATAATCCAAAAAAGCAATGATTATGTAAAAAATTCCGACTCGCATGGCAATTGTATATGCAAGGAGTCCTCCAAGCAGCAGGGAATCCCAGGGATTGTTGTCTAATAGAACCATAATATAAGGCAGATCTTTTTTTACTGTTATCCATGCTATATAAAAAACTATAATTATTTTTAAGATTGATTTTATGACTTCTACAAAACCTTGAAGAGAAAACATCTTTTTAAAGCCTTCAAGAGGATTTATTCTTTCAATTTTAGGGGATAGGGGATCACCCGTAAAAACAAATCCCGTTTGCATTGTTTCAACTATTATTGCGGCTAAAAATGTTACAGCAAAAATTGGAATTAAAGCCAAAGCAAAAGCTTTAAGGCCTATTAAAAGAATATAAGAAGCAAAATCAAAAGAGAATTCATTTGCCGATGCTGGAATTTGGGAAAATATCCCTTGCCCCATCTGGACAAGGGAAGTCCAGCTCCCCTCTCCAAAATAACGGAAGACGGAATAACTTAAAAGCAATAACACTGCAGTTGTTACTTCACGGCTTTTTGCAATTTGTCCCTTTTCTCTTGCTTCCCGCAATCTATGGGGAGTAGGTTCTTCTGTTTTATCTCCACCTTGCTCGGCCAATTTTTAAGACCTCCCTAATTTAACGTTTCATCATAAATTAAAATATTAAGGCGAATTGTTGGGGTTTAAGCAATTTTAAGCGCTAAAAGTAATTTTAGCGCTTCTTCTCCCATAATTCCAAGAAGTGACGCTATCTGTTTTACAAGTAAAGGCATTATGAGAAAAAGAGTTAAAAGACCTAAAGATGGTTTGACCTGGAACCCAAGCATGAATACATTTACTTGTGGGGCGACCCTGGAGACTATTCCAAAACAAAAATCGGAAATAAATATTACAAGAATCGCAGGGATGGCAAGTTTGATGGATAGATTTAATAATGTTGCGCCAAGGCCCATTAGTGTTGTTATAAAACTTGGTGATGCCAGATTAATTACGGCGGGAGCTGGGATCATATTGAAACTTTGATGAAGAATAGAAAGGAATAAATGATGCCCATCTACGGCGAAAAAAATAACTATTCCAGTAAAAAATAATGCGCGGCCCATTATCGAAACAGCGCCTCCAAATACAGGGTCAAAGGATTGCGCGACAGAAAGACCCATTTGGAGGTCTATAAGTTCTCCCGCGCTTTGTATTGAAAGGAAGATTATGTTACACGCGAATCCGATCGTAAAACCCAACATAACTTCTGTTGTTAACGCAAGGACGAAACCTATAAGATTCTGAGGCATTAATTCTATTTTTATGGGAGTTACAAACCAAAGTATCAGGGATATCCATATTGCAAGAGCAGTTTTGCCTAAGGTTGGAAATGATCTGCTGGATAAAATGGGAGCTTGAATAAAGATTCCTGCTACTCTGGCTATTATGAAAAAAAATACTTGTATTTGCGGAATGGTAATTATCATTTTTATCTGACCATGTTGGGGATGGATGACCACAGAGTTGCTGTAAAGTCTATAAGGAGAGACATTATCCAAGGGAAGGTTACGGCTAGTAAAAGTAGGACAGCAATAACTTTTGGCACAAAAGTTAAGGTTTGTTCTTGAATCTGAGTAACCGCCTGAAAGAGACTTATTATAAAGCCTACAAGCAAACCTATTCCCACTATTGGCAAGGAGACGATGAGAACTGTCATTATCCCTTGATTCATTACTTGAACGATAAAATCTTGGTTCATTTTTGCGGCTCCAATTTTATTTAAAGAAACATGAAAATGCGCGTTTTCTTGGGAAAATTTACCTAAAACTCATTAATAATCCCCGTGTTATTAAATTCCATCCGTCAACTAAGACAAACAGTAATATTTTAAACGGGAGTGAAACCATGACGGGGGATAACATAAACATTCCCAGGGATAATAAAATATTTGCTACGACCAGATCTATTATGATAAATGGTATAAACAACAAAAAGCCTATTTGAAAAGAAGTTTTAAGCTCTGAAATCATAAAAGCCGGAATTACAACATATAAAGGAACATCCTCCGCCTTTTTAGGGGGTTCGATATTGGAAAACTTCACAAAGAGAGCAAGATCATTTTCTCTAACTTGTCTCAACATAAACATTTTCAAAGGTTCGGACCCTGCTTTAAATGCCTGCATTTCTGAAAATTTTCCTTGATTGTAGGGTTCTATCGCTTTTTTATTTACCTCTTGCCAAACGGGATTCATTACAAAAATAGTCATAAACACGGCGATTCCTACAAGAACTGATGTTGGTGGAACCTGTTGTGTTCCGATAGCAGTCCTTACCAAAGAAAAAACTATAATTATCCTTAAAAACCCGGTTACGGAAATAAGAAAGAATGGGACTAAGGAGATGAGCGCTATTCCTATTATCATTTGTATGCTTGATGAGAATTGCGGGGAATTCATAATTGAATTTAAGTTTATTTGTCCGGCTATCTGACCTTGTGGCGCGGCAAGGGCGAAGCTGGGCAACAGCAGGAAGACAAAGAACCAAATTTTTTTCAACCTAGTTCTCCCTCTTTAAATTTATCAATTAAAGTGACATTTTTGTTGCTTACGGCCAAAAGATATGTATAACTTTCAATTTTTAACGAGTATACCGTTACCTGAGGTTCAAGTCCCATTCGGTCTGTTACTTGCATAAGCTTCCCTTTTGGCACTATTTGTTGCAGTCTTGGCAGTAGATATTTTGCGGCAACATAGATTAATCCGATTACAATTGCAAGAGATAGAAGCACCTGGATTATGTAACCGAATGTTACGATTGGTGTTTGATGTAAAGTTAAAGCTTCGTATGTCATATTTTTTTACTTTAGCAAAACGTTAGTAATTCTAATTCCATAATTATCATCAATTGCAACAACTTCTCCTTGAGCAATTACAGACCCGCCTACTTTTATATCCAGAGGCTCGCCTGCCAGGCGGTCAAGCTCAATTATGGAACCTTCCGCAATTTCTAATATTTCTCTTAATGTAAGCTTTGATTTTCCAAGTTCGGCTGTTACCTCAATTGGAATATCAGAAAGTGTCCCTTCCCCAATCCTCATCCCTTTTCCTTCCGCATCTAATTCCGGAAACTGAACCGTTTTTACTTCCATTCCTGTACCTCCTTCTTAAGCTGCAAAGGGGTAAGTTTTTTGTATGTGATAAATTATAGCAATTCTTGTTTGTTACGTAAAGAGATATTAAATTGAGATATTAACCTCGATTATTCATCCCTGGAAAAATTTCCAACACTCTGTTAGAATCCTGTTCGTTTATGAACCCCGATTTCCTAATCGGGGTGAATAATCGGGGTTAAATTTTTTGTTTGAGCGGCAAATTTATTGTAAAAGTAGTCCCTTTCCCTTGTATAGAAGAGACTTCCATTGTACCGCTATGACTCTCAATAATGCTTTTGGAAATTGTCAGCCCAAGTCCCGTTCCCGCGGATTTTGTGGTAAAAAAAGGATCAAATAGTTTTTTTAAGTTTTCTTTTGAAATCCCATGTCCGGTATCTGATATCGTGATTTTTATACCACAAAGAGTGCTATCTATCTTTTGCCCTTCCCCTGTTGTTATTTTTAATTCTCCTCCTTCCGGCATTGCTTGGATAGCGTTTAATATTAAGTTGGAAAAAACTTGCGTAAGCTGGTCTGTATCACATTTTATTTGTGGGAGTTCCGCGTAATTTGTTGTAATTTTTATGCCATTGTTTTTGGCTTGTTCGTAAAAGTATTTTACATCTTTATCTATCAATTTATTAATATCTGTTTCTATAAATTGAGGAGCTGTAGATCTTGCAAAATTTAAAAGTGATTCAATTACTCTGTCTATTCGAGAGACCTCTTTTGGGATTATCTCTATGATTTTCCCTCTGAATTCCTTGTCATCATATTTTAACGGCAATAATTGCGAAAGAACTTTCATGGAAGAGAGAGGATTTTTTATTTCATGGGCCATACTGGCGGCCATTGTTCCCAAGGCGTTTATTTTATCTGTTTGCTTTAATTTTTCTTTTAGTGAGCGTATTTGTGCAAGATTAGTTATGGTAAGCAATACTCCTGTTATTTTTTCCTGGGAATTTTTAAGGAGGGTGCTTGTTAAAGATATGGGCATTGATTCCTTGTCTTCTGGTATTATGTTTGCTTCAAAATTGGTAAAACATTTATTGTTTAACGCGGCGTAAATGGTGAGTGATATGGGGTTTTCAGGGGAAAAGATATTTTTAAAGTTTTTGCCTATAATATCTTTTGTTATAAGTCCGGTTATATGTTCTGCCATGGGATTAAACGTTATAATAGATCCTTCCGTGCTTATGGTTAAAACTCCTGATGGCATGGTGTCTAAGATGTCTTGCGTATAATTTTTTATAGAGAGGACCTCTTCGTATAAATTTGTATTCTCAAAAGCCGTGGAAATATGTTTTGCAAGTGTAATTAACAAAGTTATCTCTTCCAGCGTATAAGTATCTCCCAAAAGCTTGCTTCCCAGAAATATTATGCCTGTAAGTTCTTCTCCTGAAAATATAGGGACCCATAAAGAACCTCCCAGGCTTTCCATCTCTTCTTTTATATCTAAAAGGCTTAACAATTCGGGATTATCCTTTTTTCTTAAAGCTTGCAGTCTTAAAATTTCTGATTTTATTTCATCGTCAAAAAGGACATCTTTTGTTGTTTTTAGCCCATTTGCAATAGGGCTGTGTTGGTCTATTTCAATCCTTTTATATTTGCTTTCTCCTTCTGAAAATTCTATAGGGACAGAGATATATCTTGCCTTACCTTTGTTTAGTATAAGCAAAGCTACTTCGGATGTATGCATTATTTTTGTAAAGGTTGAAGCTAGTAGTTTGGCGAGATCATCCATTCTGATCTGAATTGCGATTTTGTGGCTTATTTCTTTTAGCACTTTTTTATAATCGTAGTGTTTTGGATAAAAATATTTGCTGGTTGTATTTTTAAGGAAAGTTAAAAGAGGATGAAAAAAAATCGCGATGATGATCGCGACTAATCCTGAAACCAAAGTGGAATTATATCCAAAAGTCCTTTTAAGGAGCTGTTCGGAAAGTACAACCATAAAAACATATGTGGCGATTATAAGTGAGGTAAGAGTTGTATAGATAACTCCCTTTTGTATAACGATTTCTATATCCATAAGTCGGTGGCGGACTATTGTGTAGGCTGTAACCCCGATGAATATTATGGTAGAGCCGGGGCCGATTAAAATAAATTGTGTTATTCCTATGGTTGGTAGTAATAAATTTGTGATAAGACCAATTATTGCATTTAAGGCGAAACCAAAAAATATATATCTTAGCTGTATTGCCTGTGTCCCATGGCTTTTTTTTAGGCTTCTGTATAAATTAAAAAAGGCAAGGGAGAAAAATATAAAAAAATATCCGACAAATAAAGGCTGTGCCCAGCCGACCATATATTCATGTTTATTCTCAATGAGTTTTATCCCGGTTATGATCTTATTGGTTATAATAAATAAGGTCAATAATAATGCAGGGACAAAAATAAGAAGTTTTTCTAAACTCAAAACTTTTTTGGGTTCATAAGGAAAAACTTTACTAAAATATAAAAACAGAGCAGGAACAAAGACCATGGAAATATTAATGCTTTTTAGCCAGAAAAAGTTTGTTGGGTCAGCATAGAGATATTTAAGCATGAAAGTAAATAAATTCCAAAATACCAAACTAATGGATATCAAAGTAAATGAAATATTTTTCCCGTTATTTCTGTCTGCTGTATAAATAAGTATTGAAAGGAAAATAAGGGAAGTGCTTACTATGAAAGTGAAAATAAAATCAAATCTACCTACTAAAATACATGCTATTATTCCAATTCCAATGATTATGCCGAAAGTTATGAAGCCGATATTCTTCCAATAGTTTTTACATCCAAAAAGGCCATGTCTAACCATTGCAAGGCTTATAAAATGATCTATTATAAGAGTTAAGGCCGGAGCTATAGTGAAAAATTTAATTATGCCAAAAATAGGCATAATTAAAGTAATAAATGCGGCTAAAAATATTGTGATGCCAACCCCAGTTAATATGTAGAAGAGTTGTCTTTTTTCATTGCCGGAATAAGACAAATATTTTTTATAAAGGTTGTAAGAAAAAGCTATAAAATAAGAAATAAGATATACAGTAAAAAAATCATACAAAATGCCTAAATTAGGGTGTCCAATAAAAGGGAACTTAGGATTTTCTATAGTGTAAGAAGTAATCATGAGGGGAGAAAAAATAGATGCTACAGCAAAAAATATGCCCGGAACAAAGCAAATAAATTTCCATAAAAAAGAAGGTTTTTTTTCGCTCTCAGGGAAAATTAAAGAAAAATAAAGCAAAAAACCCGCAATAAGAGACGATCCTATTGGGGTTAATCTTCTAAAAACCAGGGCTAAATTTGGGTCTTTTAGCCTAAGAAATAAAAGAAAAGTTATAGACCAAAATGATATTAAAAACAATATAAAAGAAAAAAGGCGATTGGAATTATTGCGCGGGTTTGTAAAAAATATAAATATCCCCAACCCTAGATTGATGATAATTGGGATCAAAAGAATTAAACTATTTAAATCTATCAGTATATCCACTTATTAAAAGATTATAGGAGCTTGAAATCAAAAGGTCAATTTGAATTTGAGTTAGTTAATAAGGCGTTTCACATGACATCTATTTGTTTGCATGATTTACTTTCTTTATTAAGTCTTCCATTCCTCTCCAGTTTCCAGTGAAAAGGTCGAAAAATGTTTGGTTATATAGGCCTTTGGCTGTAACTCCTGTTAAATGAGCCATTAATGCTTCTGGGTCGGTTAATGACATCAAAAACTCTTTTTGCTTTAATTCTTCATATAGCTTTTGCGCTTCAGCGGCAAATTGTTTATAACTTAAGCCGTTTACCTTCCACGGAAGAGGGTCCCAATATCTTGGTGGGAATAAGAGACGAATTTTATATTCAAGCAAATAACGGAGTATCTCAGGATCATTGAATTTGGGTTTAGGTTTAAGACCTAAGGAGGCAAGCATCTTATCCATTGTTGATGGATATAGCATTTCAATGTTGTATCTTTCAGGATGACGTGCATATTCTGTCCCAGGGTAAACACCTAAAAATTGAAGCGGAATAGAATCGGGTTGCGTTTCTGTTAAAAAGCTTACCGTTTCTGCTCTTGTGTCGGCGGTGTCAAAAGGGGCTGGATAAATTAAGCTTCCAACCATAAAAATGCCGGCCCTTTTTCCCGCACCAATTACCTCTGCGATTCTTTCTTTTGAAACTTTTTTATTCATAGCATCAAGTATTCCTTGGCTTCCTGATTCAATGCCAATAAATAAGCTATAAAGACCGGCTTCTTTAAGATTTGAGAAGGTAGTGGTATCAGCATCTTTTGCCCTCATAAAAGCGGTAAAATTCAAATGAAGATCTCTTCTCATTATTTCTTCAGCAATTTCAGTAAGGGATTTTCCCGGAGTGCTGGATCCCCCTAATCTGAAATTCGAAATCCCATATTTTTTTTGAGAATACTCAAATTCATCAACAATTCGTTGTGGGGTTTTTGTCCGCGGATTTCTTCCGCTAATTGATGGATGAGCGCAGAAATTGCATGCGTTATCACAGCCGCGCCTATCTTCTACCACAATCATGTTGATTTTTTGATCGCCTTCCATTGATGAATAAACTCCAGGATCATATATTGGGAAAGGCAGTTCATTGAGGTTGAAGATATTTCTAGTGGAAGTATAAAGAGGTGTTCCTTCTGTTGATCTATAAAATATATTTGGCACATCACTGAGAGGGTGGGTGCTTAACGAGGCTTCGGCTAGAGGAACAATAGTTGCTTCCCCATCTCCTATTGCCAGCGCATCAAAAACTTTTGTTTCTCCGAAAATAAAGTCTTTGAAAAATTTAACTTGCGGACCTCCGGCAAAGATAGAAACATGAGGAAGAATTCTTTTTAATTCTTCTGCAATTCTAACTGATCCGCTATATCCATCTCCATTCCAAAGTTTAAATCCTATAAAAGGATTTTCTGCTTGATTAACCTGGGCTGAAATTTCCTGTGCAATTTCTATCTCTGTTTTAACCCTAACTTTTTCAAGCTTATGAGAAAACATTTTTAGTTGACTGAAATACCACGCGAGTTTTATTGCGTTACGAGTTGATAGACTTCCTTTTTCTTTTTTTTCGCGAGTTAACTCTTCAATGCCATGCAATATGGCTGTCAATTTTTGATTGATTTTATACGGAACTAGTCGACGCATTAAATCTGTAGTTCCGTAATCAAGAATTCTAGCTTTGTGTCCTGCATCATGAAGATTTCCTGCTAAGCTTGCCAGCCCATTATCTGGCATAAATGAGGTTGGTGAGAAAGGATATCCTGGATAACTTATCAAAAAACAAGTTGCACGATTATTATAAGTTTTCATTTTTAATGTTCATCTCCTAAATATTTTTATCCAAAACAGATCCCAAACAGTTTTTAAATTTGCTCCTATTGTGCCATTGCCGACAAGATGAATTCGTCCGTTATTTTCTATTGCTTCTTTCACAAGCTGTTTGATTTTTGCGTCCTCTTGCTGTCGTCGTTTTTTTAATAAAAATCTTAAAATAGGTTTTCGTAAAACAATGTTTTCTTCTTCTTCAACCAACGCTATTCTTCCTTTATAGGCGTTATATTCCATTCCTCGGCTATCTGCTTTTCCTTTAGAGGCGGCATTAATGATTAATTTTTGTTCATATGTTAATTCTTGCCCACGAATAACTCTCAAGATTGAAACATCTTTAGCCATTAAAAAATCTCTTATAACTCTAAGGCTTTGTGTTGCAGCATCCAAAGGCATCCCGTGGATAAGCATATACCAAAATCCCTTGAAAAATCCTCTATCTGCCCAATCTCTCTTATATATTGCATTAAATATGTTCCGAATTATAGCTAATTGCATTTTGCCCCCGCGCAATTCACTTTTAAGCATAACTTGAGGTATTTCTAAAACGACTCCAACCCCCTCAAGATTATCCATGACGGAGCATGAAATAACTCCCTTTATATCTTCTTCATGTGAAGGATCGCCTTCCGGGAGTATTAAATATCGAGGTTCTATAACTCTTTTTATTATACTTGCGTCATCCAGAGATAAAAGAGAAATCATTTCTTCTCTTGACTTGTCTTTCATCTCTTCTGTATTTTTATAAATATCAATAACTACTTCTCTGAACCAATCGACAACCGCGGGAATTTTTTTATAAAATGCTTTTAAAGGATATTCAATAATTCTAATTCTATGCCCACGAAAAACAAAGAGCCGCCCTTGTTTTAATATATCTAGTTTTTGTTCTCGGGAAAGAGGTAGAAATGTTTCTGATTTTTGATCTTCAGTGGGAGGGGTTGCGTTTGTTATCTTTACTGTATTTACACCCTTGTTTAAAGCTTCTTCTTCTTTTTTTATTTTCTTAAAAGCTAAAGAGATTTGGATTAAATAGTTTTTTATTGATTCGGCCGCCCTTTTTTCTTCAGCAGCATCTGCAAAACAACTTTCTTTATCGGCATGGATTGACATAACTATTGGCCGTTCACCTGAGAGTACTCCTCTAAATATTGTCAAAAAAGTGATTCCTCTTTTTATGTCCGCAGCAGCCTTTTCTGCGTTAAAGGGGAACCCATGGTCAATAAACGTTTTAGGGTCTCTAAGATCCATTATAAAGGATTCAAATTTTCTTAGGGAAGAAGTAACATCTTTTATCGAATAGAAAGATGCCCCTTCAGGAGGTAAGTTTATTTCCATGTTAACTATTTCTTCTTTGGTAGTAGGATCTATTTTAAAAAGGACTCTTGCTTGTCTTGTTTCAGGCTTAATATTATAGTAAATCGCGGGATAAAAACCATAATCGGCGTGAAGTTTTCTACAGGTTGCTATCACTTCCTCTTCAACAAAGGCAGCTCCTTTGCTTTGATCAGTTAAAATTGTATCGAGTCTTTTAGTAGCTTGAAGCAGCATATCTTCTAACTTCTTGATTTGAGTTTGAATCTTAAATTTTAATATTGAAGACAATTCTTGTGGCAGGGTTCTTAAAAGAGATGAGGATGCTTTCTTTTTAAAAAAGGAGTCTAATCTTGAAGTGCTTAGATCAAGAATATTTCTATTTTCCCCTACAATAAAAAAATCTATTCCTTTTTCATCTATTTGATACAATTTGTATTTCCTCATTTCTTTGAAAGGGGCTAGTCCAACAATATTTGTGATTGTGTGTTTTTCTTGGGCAATGGCAAATAATCTTTGCAGTTGTTCTTTGTAAGCAACTGCTTTTATTGACTTGTAGGTAATAAGATTTCTTTGGGCGTTAAAAGAAAATCTTCCTGTGTAACTCAGGAAGAGTGGAGGCCGTTTATTTTTTGAACAAGATAATGAATTGTCACTCATTTTTATTTCCAAAATTAATAGTTTTTACAGGCTTGGAGCTAAGTCTTCAAAAAGTTTCCAGCGAACTTGTGCGGGTTTTATCTGAAAAGTATGAACATCCAAAAGAGAAAGTGTTAATATACTATTAATTAATTCAAAGCTTATAAGTTCTCCTCCGGCCATATAAATTTCTCTGTTTCTTAACCTAATTGATTCCTCTATTTCTTTATATTCGGCAAAGCTTAACTCTTGATACACTATACGTTTTCCATCCACATCTACTGCTAATTTTATACCCCTAAGACTTTCATTAAAGAATTGGCACCATTGGTCTTCATTCATGTCAAACTTTTGAATTAAACGGTTGAAATCCACCCTCATTATCATAGATACTGAGGGTGGAATTATATTAAAGGTTAAATGTTCTTCATCTCCAGTTCCTGCTTCTTTTAACGCATCTCTAAATTTTTCCATAACATATTTATAAAATCCGCAAAAACCTTTATATTGCGCGGGACTTTTAAGGTATAAACTTCTAAAAAAGAATACTGGTGGATTGCTTATCCCCATATCTCCTAATTCTTGCTCAAGATGCAAAATTTTATCTAAGCTTCGAGGAGGCATTGTAGCTTTAACTGCACTAATAGGCATACCATGATGGTGAATTAACATTTTTTCCCTTCTTTTCAAATATTCTTCGAGAGTTTATGCAAAAAATTTCATGTTTTTTTATATCCAGGTTCTTTGGGACTGTCGCGAAATGACAGTTTTTGCAATTTGTCATCCCCGCGAAAGCGGGGATCTATCTTGTTTTCTGAGAAGTAGATTCCCGTTTTCACGGGAATGACCATTTCGCAACAGTCCCTCTTTGCCAAAAAATCAACTTTTTTAATGAGCCTTTGTAAGAATCTTTTGTTAACCCTGATTATGAACCCCGATTAGGAACTCGGGGTTCATACCTGGGAAAATTTCCAACACTCTGCTAGAATTCTGTTCGTCTATGAATAATCGGGGTTAAGACGATGTTATGTGGTAAATCGCACCTTAACCCTTATTTGTGGCATTTATAAATCTGCTCCCGGGTTTTTAAGGTGTCTGCTTATCTATAACTTTATGATTATATTATAGCATTTTAAAAATAAATTTGACAAAAAATCTGAATTATTTTATCTAAAATCATACATAATCATAAATTATGCGCGGGCTTGTTGCGTAATGACAGCTTCCGCAATTTGTCATCCCCGCGAAAGCGGGGATCCATCTTCTTTTTCTTCTTCATCTAAATCCAAATCTAGATCAAGGTCATCTTCGT
>MEUA01000065.1 GCA_001771505.1 candidate division WOR-1 bacterium RIFOXYB2_FULL_36_35 | reverse complement strand
TGGTATTGTTCCTTTGGTGTTGGGATCATTATTTGTCACTTTTGGCGCTGTTATAATAACAGTTCCTTTGGGAATTGCATCTGCCGTATATGTCGCGGAAGTTGCCCCTCAAAAATTGCGCAATATTTTGAAAACTGGCATTGAGCTTTTGGCCGCTATACCAAGCATAGTGCTTGGCTTCATCGGAATTGTAACCCTTGCCCCGTTTTTAAAGACGATTTTCAATCTTCCAAGCGGCTTGACCGCATTAGCAGGGTCAATCATGCTTGCGTTTATGGCTATGCCGACAGTCGTTTCAATCATAGAAGATGCCATAACATCCGTTCCAAAAAGTTACAAGGAAGGCTCTCTTGCCCTTGGCGCTACGAGATGGCAGACAATTTACAAAGTAACCCTGCCTGCCGCATCTTCCGGGATTTTAGCGGCTATTATGCTTGGCATAGGGCGGGTAGTGGGAGAGACAATGGCTGTCCTTATGATTACAGGTAACGCGGCTATCCTCCCGACAAGCATACTTCAGCCAGTCCGGACTTTGACAGCCACAATTGCGGCGGAAATGGGTGAAGCTGTTTCAGGCGGATCGCATTATTATGCCCTTTTTGCGATAGGCATTATACTTTTTATAATAAGTTTTGCTATCAATTTAGTTGCTGATATTTTTTTGCATAAAAAACCAGGAAAGATTAAAAAGAAAAAATGAGAAATACCCAAAGAACTGAAAAAATAGCTTTTTCATTATTATTTCTGGCAACTTTGATTGTTGTGGCTCCCGTTGTTTTGATATTGCTTGTGATTATTGTTAATGGGATACAAGCCATTAGTCTTGAATTTATTTTTGGCATGCCAAGAGATGGGATGAGAGCCGGAGGGATTTTCCCTGCAATAGTCGGTACTGTTTATCTTATGCTGGGAACAGCTTTCTTTTCGATACCTTTTGGAATTATGGCCGCAATATACCTAAATGAATATGCGGAGAGAAACAAGCTTACCCGCGCGATTGAGCTTGCCATTGTAAATTTAGCCGGAGTCCCTTCAATTGTTTATGGCCTATTTGGCTTAAGCCTTTTTGTCAATTTCCTGGGATTTGGCGTTTCTCTTTTGGCAGGTTCGCTTACATTGTCGATTATGACTTTACCCGTAATTATTACGGCGACGCGCGAAGCGTTAAGCGCTGTGCCAAAGTCTTTTAGAGAAGCAAGCCTCTCTCTTGGAGCTTCAAAATGGCAGACTATACGGCATATCGTCTTGCCAAACGCGATTCCTGGCATTTTAACCGGTACAATTTTGGGATTGTCCCGGGCCGCAGGAGAAACAGCTCCAATATTATTTACCGTTGCTGCTTTTTACCTGCCAAGGCTTCCAGGCTCTGTTTATGACCAGGCAATGACACTTCCTTATCATATATATGTATTATCAACACAAGTTCCGAATGTCAGCCCAAAGATCCAATATGGGACAATACTTGTACTTGTCGGCATGATCTTTATCCTTAACATCATAGCTTCTGTTATACGCGCAAAATTTAGGAGCCGAAAAACGTGGTAAATTCTAAAATAAAAGTTGAAAATCTTAATATTTACTATTCTGACAAACAGGCTGTAAAAGACCTTAATATAGAGATTGTTAAAAATGAGATACTCGGCATTATCGGTCCTTCTAACAGTGGGAAAACCTCTTTTTTAAAAACATTGAATCGTTTAAATGATTTACAAGACGGGTTTAGATATGAAGGTAAAATATTTCTTGATGGAAAAGATGTTTATAAAGAAATAGATATCCAATTGTTGAGAAAAAGGGTAGGGATCGTTTTTGCGCTTCCGCTTCCGCTTCCTCTTTCAATTTTTGATAATATAGCGTATGGGCCTAAAATGCATGGAATGAAAAATAAAGCCAAACTTGTCCAAATAGTTGAAAAATCCTTAACAGCTGCGGCTCTTTTTGACGAAGTAAAAGATAGGCTGAATACATCGGCGTTTAAATTATCGGGAGGCCAACAGCAGAGGTTGTGTATTGCAAGGACTCTCGCAGTTGAGCCGGAAGTAATTCTATATGATGAACCGTGTTCTGGCTTGGATCCTATTTCAACAGCAAAAGTTGAGGATGCCATGCGCGCGCTTAAAAAAGATTATACGCAAATATTGGTTACCAATAATGTAAAACAGTCTGCCAGGGTGGCTGACAGAACCGCCTTTTTCTTAATGGGAGAGATGGTGGAAATTGGCGAAACAGCACAGGTTTTTACAACTCCAAGAAATAAGAGGACTGAAGATTATATAACTGGGAGGTTTGGATAGATTTATGGGAAACCGCGGCGGAAAGCCACAGATTTCTTTTGGAGAAATTATAATGTCATACATAATAGAAACAAATAATTTAAATTTGTATTACGGTGATTTTCAGGCAATAATAAATGTAAACTTGGAAGTTTCTAAAAATTCAATTACAGCTTTAATCGGTCCATCAGGTTGTGGAAAATCGACTCTTTTACGTATATTTAACAGAATGAATGACTTGATCGACGGCGTTAAAATTACAGGAAACGTCAAATTTGACGGCAAGGAAATTTTGGGTGAAGGAGTCGACCTTATAAACTTGAGAAAAAGGATAGGGATGGTTTTTCAACGGCCAAATCCTTTTCCCCTTTCTGTTTTTGAAAATGTTGTTTACGGTTTAAGGGTTCATGGCGAAAAACGAAAGGATGTTTTGGATGAAGCGGTATTTAAAAGCCTCTCTTCGGTTTTGCTTTATGACGACTTAAAAGATAAACTTTCAGTGAATGCTCTTACGCTTTCTCTTGAACAACAGCAGAGGCTTTGTATAGCAAGGCTTATAGCCGTAACTCCTGATGTTTTGCTTATGGATGAGCCTTGTTCTGCTCTTGATCCTGTATCTACAATGCGTATTGAAGAGCTTATGGCTGAGCTTAAAAAAGAGTATACTATTATAATAGTAACTCACAATATGCAGCAGGCAGCGAGGGTTTCTGATGAATGCGGGTTTATGCTTTTGGGTGAACTTGTTGAATTTTCCAATACAAAGCAGATATTTACTGCCCCAAGAGATAAAAGAACCGATGATTATATTACAGGACGTTATGGTTAATTTTAAAAGGGAGGAGTAAAAATGGATAACCCACGAGTTTTTGATCATGAGATGAACGAGTTAAAAGATACCATTTTAAAAATGGGGGTTATGGTTCAGGGCTTAATAAATAAGTCTATAGAATCTTTAAAAAAATTGGATCGTAATTTGGCGGAAGAAGTTATAAAAGATGATGAGAAAGTTGACCAGCTGGAGCTTGAAATAGATGAAAAATGTATTCAATTGGTTGCGCTTCGTCAGCCTGAAGCTTCTGATTTAAGATTTTTAATGACGGGCATGCGCATATCAAACGACCTTGAGAGAATAGGAGACCTTGCGGAAGATATCGCGGAAAGGACGGTTGAGTTATCAGGCCAACCGCTTTTAAAGCCTTTAATAGATATTCCTAAGATGGGAGAAATAGCGCAAGATGAGATAGCTTTAATACTTGATGCTTTTGTTAACCGTGATGCTGTAAAGGCCAAGCTGGTCTGGGATAAGGAGAAGCAAGTAGATAAACTTCGTGACATGGTTCACGATGAAATCGTTGGAATTATGAGCAAAGATGCTTCAACTGTTACCCGTGCTTTGCCATTGCTTTTGGTTTCAAGGCACCTTGAACGAATTTCTGATCATGCAACGAACATTGCGGAAGATATTGTGTTTATGGTGGAGGGGAAAGTTGTGAAGCATGGTGGTTCTATTTCTTGAAAAATTACTTGACATCTCTTTTTAAATATATATAATATATATGTATTTTATATATTAAAAGGAGGGGGTTTATGACAAATGAAGAATTGGACTTGTTTTTGGAAGGAAATTCGCAGATAGAATGGGCGCAGGATGATGAAGGTGTTTTTTATTTCAGGCATTCTGCCTTTGACGGTGAGCATGAAAAGGTAAAAGTTACGCCAAAAGCGTTTGCGAGTTTGACCCCCCAAAAACTGGAACATATTTTAACTGGAGGGAGAAATATTGATCATATTACCCGTGTTACGGGATATTTTTCTCGTGTTTCTGGCTGGAATAAAGGTAAAAGAGGGGAATTAGTTGAAAGGCAAAGAGTGGTGGTTTCTTAATCTATGAAACTTACTCGTACCGCTGATTATGCGATGAGACTCTTAATTTCTCTTGCTACAAATGAAGGGACGGGAACTGTAAAGGCTAAAGCAAAAGAGCTTGATGTTCCTGCTAATCATTTAGTGAAAGTTGTTCATTCGCTTTCAAAAGTGGGGCTTTTATTGACTAAAAAAGGAAAAGGAGGAGGATTTAAGCTTGCTTTTCCTCCTTCTAAAATTAGAGTATCAGAAGTTATAGAGGCAACAGAAGGGCCTCTTATTGTGAGTGATTGCCTCTTTCATCCTAAAGGATGCGGACGAAGTAAATCTTGTCCATTTAGAAAGTTTCTTCTGACGTTTAGAGCTGATATGCAGAAGACTCTGTATAAGAAGACAATTTCTGATTTTATTGCTTAACCCCGATCGCCACACCAAATTTTGGTGGGGTGAATTTATTTCGCAAAGATCCTAGATAGTGTCAAGAATGTTGTGTAAATTCTATTTATGTCATTCCTGCGGAAGCAGGAATCTATGTTTTACTAGAGAAATGGATTCTGACTTTCGTCAGAATGACAATTTACACAACTATTTATACACCATCAGATCCTAAAGTTAATTGACAACCGATTATTGCATTGTTATCATAATGTAGCCTGCTGTTTATGTGGGTTCTGTGGATGTAATTCTTGAGCCAATTTTTATATCTTGGGAGCTTACCTTGTGTTTTGACAGCATTAGCATCGTGAGATTTGACCCACCTTTATAAGTGGGGACAAGATTTTCTACTTATTTTTTTATTTGGAGAAAAATAATGACAGTAACAGTAATAGTCGGTACTCAATGGGGCGATGAAGGTAAAGGTAAAATTACAGATATTTTAGCTTCTGATATGGATATGGTGGTCAGATACCAGGGAGGGAATAATGCCGGTCATACTGTTGTCATAGGGGACAAGACCTTTAAACTTCATTTAATCCCTTCAGGCATTTTTTATGACAAAGTTTTGTGTGTTATCGGAAATGGAGTTGTTATTGACCCGTCTGTTATTTTAGATGAAATAGGGTCTTTACAGAATAAAGGATATACAGCTGCTTCTTTAAGAATTTCTTCTCAGGCCCATGTTATATTCCCTTATCACAAAGATTTAGATGCGGCACAAGAAGAAAAACGTGAAGCGGGTCGAATAGGAACAACTTGCAGAGGGATTGGACCATGTTATATTGATAAATACAATAGAAGAGGGATTAGAATTTCTGACCTTTATGATAAAAAGATTTTCAGAGAAAAGCTAGAATGGAACATAAATGAAAAAAGTTTTTTGTTGAATCAATTTTATGGTATGGAAGTTAAATACGACATAGATTCCTTGTTTGAACAATTTTTAACATATGCTGATGCTATAAAAAAATATGTGGTTTCCGATTCTTCATATTTAATAAATGAATATATTGCTACTAAAAAAAGAATTTTAATGGAGGGGGCGCAGGGGATGATGTTAGATGTTGATCACGGGACATATCCTTTTGTAACTTCTTCAAATCCTATATCTGGCGGAGCGTGTACCGGCGCCGGTATTGCGCCTAATTCAATAGATGAAATCTTGGGAGTTGTTAAAGCTTATGTTACTAGAGTTGGGGGTGGGCCTTTCCCTACGGAAATTGAGGGGGGAATAGGAGAGATGCTTCGTGAACGAGGGCATGAGTATGGGGCAACAACCGGCCGCCCAAGGCGTTGTGGCTGGTTTGATGGGGTTGTTATGCGCCATGCCGCGCAAATTAATGGCTTGACCAGTTTGGTAGTTACAAAACTTGATGTTTTGGATTCTTTTGAGTCAATAAAAGTTTGTACGGCTTATAGGTACAAAGGAAAGGAAATTAAGGGATTTCCTTCTGATATTTATAAGTTGAATGAGTGTGAGCCTGTTTATGAAGAAATTTTGGGGTGGAGGGAAGATCTTAGTAAAATTAAAAAATATGAGGAGCTACCTCTTAATGCAAAAAGATACCTTGAAAAACTCTCAGAATTGGCAGCTGCCCCTATATCTATGGTCAGCGTGGGAGCGGAGAGAACGCAAATTATTAGGTTGTAACTTTTATTTTTTATGAAAGAAAAAACAATTATATTGCTCTCTGGCGGCTTGGATTCTACAACAACTTTATATTATGCCAAACAAAAAGGATATGATTGCCACGCTTTAATATTTAATTATGGACAAAGACATGCAAAAGAGATTAAAGCAGCGGTTGAAATTGCTAATTTGGTTCAGGTTCCTTATCAAATTTTAAAAATTGATTTTCCCTGGAAAGGGAGCGCTTTAACAGATTCAAAAATCAAGGTGCCTTCTTTCAAAACTTTTCATAAGAATATAAAAAGCATCCCTGTAACCTATGTGCCAGGGAGAAATACTATTTTTTTAAGTTTTGCTTTATCATATGCTGAAGCGATTAAAGCAAGGTTTATTTTTATAGGAGCAAATGCAATTGATTATTCAGGTTATCCCGATTGCAGACCTGGGTTTTTTAAAGCTTTTCGGAATCTGATTAAAAAGGGAGCCAGAAATAAAGAGATACAGATTAAAACCCCTCTTATAAAAAAAACAAAACCCCAGATATTGAAAATGGCGCTTAAGCTTGGTGTCCCCGTGGATAAAACCTGGTCATGTTACAAAGGCGGGAAAAAAGCTTGCGGGGCGTGCGACAGTTGTTTGTTGCGTAATAAGGCGTTTAACTCCGATTATCATAATCGGGGTTAATGTGTTGGCTTGATTTTTTAGATAGATCTTTTTTGTTGCGATAGTTTTATTTGTTTTTATCTGCTAGAATTTTATCATGGTTTCTTTTTGTACCTTGTCCATATTTTTTACGGGTATCGCAAGCGTGGTTTTAAGTTTTGTTGTTTTGTTGTATGGCAAAGACAAAATTCCAAACAGATACCTTGCCCTTTGTACGTTTGCTATCGGTGTATGGTGTATAGGGCAATTTTTTGGAGCCATTAATTCAAATAAGGATAATGTCCTTTTTTGGACCAGAGTGAATATCGGCGGAGCAATATTTATACCTGTTTTTTACCTTTCTTTTATTTATTCGTTTACCGGTGAGATTAAGGCAAAACGCAAAATAGTCATTACCTTTTTTGCAATTGCTTTTTTGTTTCTTCTTTCAGATTTTACGCGATTTTTTATCGCAGATGTGGGGCCAAGATTTGATTATCCTTTTTATCTGCTGCCAGGCCCTTTTTATTATTTATTTCCTGTATACCTTATTTTTGCCATAAGCCTTGCATTTTCAAACTTAAAGGAATTTGTAAAGAGATCTTCAGGTAACAGAAGGAACCAGACGAAATATCTTTTTTGGGCCTCTGTGCTTGGTTTTGGAGGAGGGATTACAGCTTTTTTCCCTGCGTTTAATATTCCTTTGCCGAGTCTTGCTCACTATTTTGTTCCTTTATATGTGGCTATTACGGTTTATGCCATTTTAAAGCACAATCTTCTTGATATACGAATTCTTGTGAGGACAGGACTTACTTATTCTGTCATGACCCTTTTATTTTCCGGTTTTTATATTTTACTTTTAATAATGTTTTCAAAGTTTTTTCAGGAAATTACGGGATGGAATTCTATCTATGTGACGGCAGTTCTTGTTTTTGTTTTTATCTCTTTATTTGAGCCAATACGCAGAATAGTGCAAAATGCTTTAGACAGGCTTTTTTTTCACCAGAAATATGAATATGCAAGGACAATTAAAGATCTTTCCGATGCTGCAGTTTCTATTTTTAATAAAGAGGAGTTATTAAATAAAGTTACTGAGACTATAAAAAGCACCATGAAGGTATCTTCTGTGGAAATTTCAAGCAAAGATGAAGAAATTTCCGGATTTGATTTGAGCCTTCCAATGAAAGCAAACGGAAGAATTGTGGGAAGATTAAATCTAGGGCATAAAATGTCAGGAGAGATGTTTTCCAAAGAAGATATTGATCTTCTTTCGACTCTTGCGAACCAGGTAGCTATTTCAATTGAAAATTCAAATTTGCACCAGCAAATTTTGCATAGCGACAAGCTGGCAGCTCTTGGGACAATGGCTGCGGGATTGGCGCATGAAATAAAAAATCCTTTGGCTTCTATGAAAGGGATGACTCAGGTGTTGCCGGAGAACATTTTGGATAAAGAATTTATTGATAAATATTTGGATATTATTCCAAGGCAGATAGACAGAATTAATTCTATTGTTGAAAAACTTATGAAGGTTGCAAAATCAAAAGATATATCAAAGGAAGATGTTGATTTGAAGGATGTTTTATCTGAAATAATAAAGCTTGTGGAAAACAATTGTGAAAAGAGAAATATTTTATTGCATTTGGATGTTTGCAGTCTAATAGTCGAAGGGAATAGGGAACAGTTAATGCAGGCATTTATGAATTTGGTGCTAAATGCTCTGGATGCAATGCAATATGGAGGAGATCTTTTTATAAAGACGAAGTTTGAGGGGGAAAAGGGATTAATTGTTGTTTCTGATACTGGTGAGGGGATATCGAAAGAGAATTTAGGAAAAATTTTCGATCCTTTTTTTACTACCAAGGAGAATGGAACCGGCATGGGACTTGCCATTTTTTATCGTATAATTACCGAACATAATGGCATAGTCAAGGTTGAGTCTGAGAAGGGAAAGGGGACAACATTTAAAATATGGCTTTATATAAAACAAAAGGGATAGTATTAAAAACACGCCCTTTTGAGGAAACTGCAAAAATTGTAACTTTTTTTACAAAAGACTTTGGGAAGATTAATGCAATAGCAAAAGGAGCCAAAAGGCCAAATTCAAAGTTTGGCGGAAGGCTTGAACCTCTTACGTTGTTAGACCTCTCTGTTGCTAAAGGAAGGAATCTTGATATTTTAAGTCAGAGTGAGACTATTCAAAATTATCAGGAAGTTAGAAACAGCCATGATAAGTTAATGCTAGCTTTTTATTTTGTTAAAATAATATTAAAAGCTTCTGATGAATATCAGCCAAACCCGAATCTTTTTAAATTGCTTTTTTATTCTCTTGAAAAACTGAGGTTGAGCGAAAACATAGGCGGCTTAGACACATATTTTGAAGTCAATTTTTTAAGGGTTGAAGGTCTCTTCCGTCCGCAAGTCCAACCTGATATACTGATAGGTGAACATTTAGGAGAAGATATAAGGTTATGGAAAAGATAACTTCCGAAAAAAATTCTTCGCGGTTTAGCGCGGTCTTTTCAAATGTCGGATTTTTGTTGCTTTGGCTTGGGCAGCTTACTTCTCAACTTGCTGACAGGATCTTTGTGTATGTTCTAATGATAATAGCTTATCAATTAACCCACTCGAATCTTGGGGTTTCACTTCCTCTCTTAGCCTTTGGGATACCATCTGTTATTGTATCTCCGTGGGCTGGAGTTTTTGTCGACAAATTAGATAGAAAATGGATAATGGTATTAACTGATATAATGAGAGGTTTGTTAATTCTTCTTATTATACCCTTACTTACCAAATCTATAGCTTTAATTTTTTTGGCTACTTTACTTATTTATAGCGCCGCGCAATTTTTCGCTCCGGCTGAAACAGCCTCTATTCCTGAGCTTGTTGAGAGAAAACATCTGATAATTGCGAATTCTCTTTTTATGTTGACTTGGATGGCTTCTTCTGTGGTTGGTTTTGGTTTGGGCGCGCCGATGGTAAACTTACTGGCTGAAAAGGGGACACTTGTTGCTGCTTCTGTCTGTTATTTTATTTCTGCTGTCTCCATAATACTGATTCCTTTAAAAGAGAGAAAGGCTCCTAAAATTGAAAAACACGTTTTTGAAGATTTAAAGTTTGTTTTTGAGTTTATTAAGAGAAATGTTGTGATTAGGTATTCGTTATATAAGCTTTTTGTTGCCGCAATGGCGATTTCTACTCTTTCTGTTCTTTCTATATCTTATGCGACAGATATTTTAAAAATAGGGGAGAGGAATTTTGGTTATTTGATTATTGCGGTGGGGGTGGGGATGGGGATTGGTATGTGGTCTCTTTCGTATCTTTCTGAATGGATTAAAAAAGGGACAATAGTTGTTGCAAGTTTCCTGGTCTCTGGAGCTGCTCTTATTTTGCTTTCAAGAACGTATGATTTATTATTTGCATTGTTTTTGATAGTTATTCTTGGTTTAACAAATATTTATATAACATCATCTATTCAAACTATTTTACAGCACAATATTCCTCGCCAAATTAGAGGGAGAGTTTTTGGCGTACAAAATATGCTTATTAATTCCGCTTTTACGCTCCCTGTTATATTTTTTGGTATGATTGCAGATCTTTTTGGAATTTTATTCGCGATGGAATTGCTTGGTATTGTTGTTTTGCTCATGGGGGTGGCCGGCCTCTTTTTGCCTAAGTTTAAGACTATATAACAAAAAAGCCCGAACAGGCTCGGGCTCTTTTATTCTTCAAACTAACGGGCTAATATTTTCTACATATATATCGTGCAATTTTATTTGAAATTTCACGATAAAACTACTGTAAATGGCACAAGTAAGTTTTAATAAAATAACATCTGTTGTCGCGTCTCGTATAGGTCGGGTTTTAACTGGAGACATTCACACCAGAAATCCTAAAACTCAGAGGGTTTTATTCTCCAGAGTTATAGCGCCTGTACTGGCGGGAGAGATAACTTTATCTCCCGTAAAAAATCTAGCTGTTGATATTTTTACAAAGGCAAGAAGAACCAGATTTTTTATTTTGGTAGCTGACGAGATTTGTTATCGTTTTAACAGGGAGGCAATGAGCTTTGGTTCTTTTTCGGGATCAAAAAAAAGAGAATTTGTTGAAGCCGCGAAATTTATTAGACGGTTAGAGCATGTAGAAGCTTTTTTATGTGGAGATGATGATTTAGATGTTGATAGAAATCTTATGGCAGTCTTGCAGCATGAGAAAGAACCTCCTGAATCTCAGGATAAAAAAATAACTTTACATGAACAAGCTATTTTAGATTTTAACTCTGTAACAGCTAAAAGAAGAAGAATGCTTCTTGCTGATTTTTCTTTAATAGGAGATCGATTAGACAAAACAGTTAATGCATTAGCAGTTGCAGAGAAAAAAGCAGAGGCATTATTATTGACCGAGAGGTATTTTGATTTGGTGTTAAAAACAGGAAGAAGAACTTTAATAATTAAAGCTGCGAAAGGTTTTGCCTCTTTGGGGGATAAAGATAGGGCTATTGCAATAATTCAAAGCTATGGAACAAAAGAGGCAACCATGAAAAGATTTTTTGATTTTATTGAAATCGCAAAGGTTGCCGTTAATTGTAAAAAAACTGAAACTGCGATAGCAATAACAGAAGCAGGCTTGCCGTTTTTTATTTCCTCTAGACCGAGCGGATGTTTTCCTTATGTTATAGGGAAGATAGCTTATCTTGGGAATATTAAGAAAGCTCTGGAATATGCTTCTTTGATAAGAAATCATGGAGAAATAGCTTATCTATTTTCGGAAATCTCGGGGGCCTATGTTTTACAGGGAGAAACAGAAAAGGCAAAAGAGATTATTGAAAGGGCATACAAAGCTGCAATGAAGCTTCATAATATTGATAGCGTTGTTAGAGTTTTAATTTCTATTGCTGGACATTATTTTAATATGGGCGATGAGAATAAAGCAAAAGAAATTATAGGTGATTGTATTCGTAGAATTATTCTGGAAGATCCTTCAACTTGTTGGAAAATTGATTTATTCTCAAGAGTTGGAGAGGGTGCTGTTGATTTTGGCATGAATGATATCTCCTTTGCCGTGGCTGAAGCGGCTTTTGCGAGTGCAAAATATTTCGAAGATCTATTAAATGTTGCTAAACTTTCTGAAAAACTGGGGGTATTTGATGTAGCTTACAGAAGTTTAGAGGCGGGCTATAACCTTTTGATTAGAGAAGATGATTTTTTTAAAATGATACGATATCTAAAAATAGCCGAAGGATTAATTCAAATTGATCCGCAGATAGCGTCAGAAAGAAGAATTCAATTGGTTCGGTTAAAAGCAGAAGAAAAATTTATTTTGGATTTAAACAGCCCGAGCGAAGAAATAAGACAATGTGCTATCAAGGGCTATCAAGATATAAGAACACAAGACCCTCGTATAAAAGGGCCGCTTGCAAAGATGGTTTTTGAAACCCATTCATGGAAAGATGCTCTTAATATCCTTACAAATGTTGGCCGAGATTTTGTTGATAGCGCTCTTTTTGAATTTTTAAAAGTAAGAAGCGATATAGTTTCTGATGGGCGTTTATTTCAGCTCCGATCAGATTCCAGCGTGCGATGGTTACCCAATACTTATCCAGAACTTGAAAAAATTAAAGAAGGGCGGCTGGAAAGGGCGAAATCAGATGTATCCGCGTATGAAAGGGTTTTTCATAATGATTATTTTACTTTTGCGGAACAAGATTCTATCTATTGTTGCTGGGGAGAAAAAAGAGATCTTTCAGAGCAGGAGGCGATGGCTCATTCTGCTGCGGAGTATTATTTAAAAGAGAGAGCAAGGGATATGTTATTTAATGAGAATCTTTGTCTTCATGAAGAGCCAACCTCCCTGGCTGTTTTAGAAATGGTTTTAAGAAATCCCTGGGCCTTAGAATTTTTGGGATCATTAACTCTTGAAAAACTTGATGAAGAAAAAATTAGTGCCATAGCTCGTTTTTTAGGACTTAATGATGATCAAGAAGAAAAATTTCTTAAAGTATACCGCGAAGAACGGGAAGCTAAAGGAGAAGCATTTACAACTCTTTTTAATATGTCGCGCGCTTTTTCTTCTTCGGCACGGATTGCTTTTCCTCGCGCTTTTGAAACAATATATGATTTGATGCAAATTTCAGAGAAAGCAAAACTAAAAGTGCCAGGATTGATCGATCAGGCGATTAAAGCGATTCCAGAAAAAAAAGATTTAGCTCATATTACCGCCAAATACAGAGCAATACCTTTAGATGTAATCTGTTTTGCTATCTGTTATGTTAATGGAATGTCATTTGACAGTATTTTAAGCAATTTTAATACCGTCTTTTCCGCAAAAAACATTAAAGATAGTAGAAATAATAAGTTATCAATCAGGAATGCCCTTGTAAAGATCTATCTTTCGGAATCTAAGTTAAACATTGCGGCTGTTATCGATCTTTTGCTACTTGTTGAAAATGGGTTCGGAAAATCAGATCAGAAGGCTTTTGTAGAAGCATTAAGGTATATAGAAAGCTTGGGGGTATTTGGTGATTTGATAGCTACAGTTGAAGAGACTGTCAGTCAGGGATAAATAAAAGGAGTATATATTATGCCGGGTTTTGGAATGAATTTGAACTCGAGCTTAAGATTAAGCTTAAGCTTAAGACTGGAACTTACACTTCCTCAACAAGAAGTTTTTGATCATGCAGAAGCCGCAAAAAAAAGGCTTGAAATTCCTTATACAGATGTTAGGGCCTCAAACACCATTTCTGTCTATAAAGAACGTTTGGCCGCGCGCATGAATGATGTGGGATCGACTTTGCTTGGCATTCCGATTTCGGAGGAAATGTTTACTAGACCCAATTTTATGGAATTAATTAGAATTTTTTTAACTCTTCAGGCCGCATGGAGAGAGTCAAACGATAAAGGGATAGAATTGTTAAAGTTGGGATTTAAACATTATTTAGAGCAAGGTAATATTAAAAGCTTAAAATATGGAGGAACAAAAGAGACTTTAGCGCAGCAAAAAATGGCAAAGGTTTTAATTGAGGAGCGAATGCCTGGTTGTGCAGAAGTATATTTAGCAGCCTGGAAGTCAGATATTGAAATGCCTTCATTTTGGACAACTGACACCCTGTATGATTGGCTTTCTATGGGGAAAGTTTGCGGAGGGTCTTGTCAAAGTTTTGATGGAAGCCCTTATTGGAATAAATCTTTAGGCGGCCCTGTTTTTGCTTTGGATAAACTTGCGTTTGTGGGTGAAAACAAAACAAAAAGATGTAGAACCCTGCTTGTTCCTACTGGTGTTAAAGTAAATGGCAGGCTAGGATGGGACGTTGTTGTTCCATCGGTTTATACCGCTGCGGCAAGCCAAAATGATATAGCAAAAATTATAGAGGGGGCGCTTTATGCTGCCGGAATTTATGGCTGCAGACATGTAATATTTCTTGATGATTGTTTTGCTAGATTTTTAGGGATTGATTTAGAAAAGATTTACGAAGAAATAAAAGACAGGCACATAGTTGTCGAAATAAAAAACAATGCAGGTGAAGTTGTAAGGAGAGAAAAGATTATTCCCCGAGAAGTTACTGATAAGGATTGTCTTGTTTATGCGATGAAAGGGCCTAATCGGTATAAATATTGGGATAACTCAGGTGGTATTATTGATTTTAAGGATGCAAGAAAAAGTAGAATAAATGGCGTTGAAGTTTCTGTAAAAAAATTATCGGCTCGCGGAAAGGTGATAAAATTTGACAGGGAAGTTGCAAGCGATTGATAAGTGTTTTCTGGCCTGATCTGGAGATTGATTTATCTACTGAGATTTTAATAACCTCGGATAAATATCCTTTAACATATAAATAATTTTCTGCCGCGTGATAATTCTATTTGGTTTTAAAAAACGTGTTATAATTCATAAATAATGCGAACCTTAGGAATCGATCCAGGCACAGCGACGCTGGGATTTGGTTTTGTTGAAGAAACAAAAAATGGATCAGCTGAGCTTGTCCATTACGGATGCATAAAGACTTCAAAGATGTTTTCGGCTCACGAACGATTATTTAAAATCCATTCTGAACTTCAGGCTTTGATTAAAGAATTTGAGCCTGATTATGTTGCGGTTGAAAAGCTCTTTTTTTGCAGCAATAGTAAAACAGCCATTTCTGTGGGAGAGGCGAGAGGTGTTGTTTTGCTTTCTGCAGCGCAAGCAGGTCTTTATATTGCGGAGTATACCCCTCTTCAAGTAAAATTAGCAGTTACAGGGTATGGTAAAGCTGATAAACGCCAGGTGGGACTTATGATGATGAGGTTATTAAAGTTAAAAGAGATGCCAAAACCAGATGATGTTACCGACGCGTTGGCTGTCGCTGTTTGTCATTTGCATTCAAGAAAATTAGCGGAAAAGAATGGATAATTTAGATTAAGCGGGTGTTTTATGATTTCTCATATTTCCGGCATATTGGAACAGGTGGAAAACAATCTTATAATTATTGATGTTAACGGGATAGGGTATAAAATCTTTGTTCCGATATCACTTTTAAATTCTATCGGAACTTCCGGCGACAAGGTTAAGATTTTTACTACGCTGCTTGTCAGAGAAGACTCAATCTCTCTTTACGGGTTTAAAACCAAAGAAGAGAAAAATCTTTTTAATTCTTTACTTAATGTCAGCGGTATCGGGCCTAAGAGCGCTTTGGGGCTTATTTCTGCTTTATCTGTGAATAAACTTGTTTCTGCCATAGCAAGTGGCGATGTAGATGTTTTATCCTCGGTTTCTGGCGTGGGGAAGAAGACTGCTCAGAGGATAGTTGTTGAGCTAAAGGACAAAATGGGGAAGACCTATGGAATTAAGCCGTCAGAGCTGGCTGTTGGGGTTCCAGGGGAGAGTAGTTTGATATCTGATGCTATTTCAGCTCTTATGACATTGGGGTATTTACCAAAAGAGGCTAGGGATCTTCTTTTAAAACGGGATTTATCCGGCGCTAACAATATTGAGGATGTTATAAAAATCGCCCTTAAAAATTCAGCTTAACTCCGATTGTTCCCCCGATTATCCTAATCGGGGTTAATTTATTTAATTATACTGAATTATGGAGAAATCAACTTGCAAACATTAGCTAAAACAATTCGATTGAAGAGTGGGTATTGGTTGAAAAATGTCAATTTATTTGAAACACCTGCTGATTTTATAAAAGAATCAGGCT
>MEUA01000064.1 GCA_001771505.1 candidate division WOR-1 bacterium RIFOXYB2_FULL_36_35 | reverse complement strand
GATATAGGAGCAATGTCACCGAGTTTGGCGAACGGGAAGATATTTGTAGGAGATGGCTCTGGGAATGCGGCCGCTGTATTTATGGGAGGAGATGCGGCATTAGCGAATAATGGAGTATTAACTATAATACCAGGAGCGATAACAGAAGGGAAGATAGGAACAGGAGCAGTAACTGCTGATGCAATAGCATTTACTTCTGTGGATACCCCTCATTTAGCGGCAAATGCGGTAACAAGTTTTAAGCTGGCAGATGGAGCAGTAACAACTGCGAAAATAGTAGCAGGAGCAGTAGGAACAGCGCAGATAACAAACGAAGTGAGCATCAATACAACGGGAACGATAGAGGCAAAAAGACTACAAATAAATAATGGGGCTCTTTTGTCTTTTGGGAGTACAGATGATATTGCTGAAGAGACCTTAAGTGCACCTTCTAATCTTGCTAATATTTTTGCGTATGTTCCTTCAAAGGCTGCATTGGTAGTAGGAAGTTCAACAGGAGATGAATGGTTATTGAGCGGTATCGGGACAAACTCCTTTGCATTTGGATCAAGTGTTGCATCTTATGGTAGCCATGCTTTCGGTTTTGGAGGAAGTGTTATTGCTGGGGGGGCCTATTCTATTGCAATGGGAAATACAGCTCAAGCTACTGGATCTAGTGCTGTGGCTTTGGGTGATACAATTTTTGCAAGTGGAAATTATTCTATAGCATTAGGTTCTTCTTCAGTGGCTGGAAATAATAATTCAACAGTAATTGGTACTTATCTATCGACGGGAGCTATTAAAACTATGGTATTGGGGTATGGTGTTGATGCGGATCATTTGTTGACCAATAGTAAGGCAAATTCAATGATGGTTGGCTTTGGAGGCACGCTTCCCATACTATATGTAAGCGGTGAGTCGGTCAATGGCGTTGTTGGAATTGGAACTACAGAGCCTACTGTAAGATTGGATGTAAATGGAAATGGAAGGTTTAGAGCTGTAGGTAGTGGAACATATGGTAGCGACTTAAACATAATGGCTGATGGAACATTGACGACTGCAACTTCTGATCTTAGAAAGAAAACTAATTTAAAACCTCTGGAAAATAGCCTGGATAAAGTTTTAAAACTTCAAGGATATTCTTTTAACTGGAAGGAGTCTCCGAATGATCCCAAAGATATAGGTCTTATTGCTCAGGATGTGGAGAAAATAATTCCTGAAGTTGTTTTTACGAACAGGACAGACGGTTATATGGGAATAAATTATTCCAAACTTCCTGCCGTTTTAATCGAAGCTATAAAAGAACAACAAAATAAAATTGAAAATCAGAATAAGGAAATCGAAACATTAAAGAATGAGCTTTTAAAATTAAAAGAAGATATTTCCGCCATAAAAAAGCCATGATAGACTAAGAGTTTTATTAAAAATAAATTTATGAAAAAAATATATATTATATTATTTATATCATTATGTTTCTTTTTTGCATCCCTTTCTTTTGCTGATTTTGTTTCCAATGGTCAGTTTTCTCTTGATGGAGGATTATCTTCTTCAGGGGGGATGGTTACTTCTGATCGATATCAACTAAAGTTTACCCAGGAACGTTTTAATGTTGGAGCTTTGTCAGGGCAAGGATATTCTATGCAGCCCGAATTTTTAGGAGTAATATGGGATTCTTCGGTTTCCCAGTTTATAAAAAGTATTGAACCTAATAGCGGCTATAATATAGCTCCAATACACGTAACCATAAAAGGAGAGATCTTTTCAGGAGATCCCCAAGTTAAACTTTTTAAATCTACTGAAAAAGATATTCAGGGAGAAAATATTGTTGTTAATTATTCAAGCGAGGTTGAATGTGATTTTAATATAGCAGGAGCCGTGTCCGGTTTTTGGGACATTTTTGTTAGTGATGAGGTTACTTCAGGCTCTCTTTCTAATGCTTTTGAGGTGAAAAGTTATTCTTACGGAAGCTCTACGATAATAAATTCTCCAAATCCTTTTGATCCTGCCAGAGAAACTACAAATATAATGTATAAACTTGATAAAGATATAAATGTAACTGTTGTCATTTTTAGTAGTACAGGAGACGCGCTTTGGAAAAGAAACTATTCTTCGGGAGTAAACGGCGGAAGATCTGGCGACAATAATATTGTTTGGGACGGAATTACCGCCTTTGGAGAACTTGCTTCTAACGGTGTTTTTCTTGTTCATGTAATAGATTTATCAGCAAATAAAACTCTTGCAAGAGGGAAGATAGCAGTTATAAGAAGGTAGGGGACTTAGAAATTAGAAAATTGAAATTAGATATTAGATGTTGGGGATTGGCATTATTTATGCTGATTTTTGGGTTGTCTTTTTTAACCCAAGTTTCTTTTGCGGAAGATATTGGATTTACTGAAGACCCTCTTAAAATAAGCATTGGGGGAAGGGCTATGGGGATGGGGGGAGTATATGTGGGGGTTGCTGATGGAACAAACAATGTTTTTAATAATTCCGCAGGGATGGCAACTCAAGGCTTAAATATATCATCAATGAGTACTTCTTTGCTTGGAGATGTTAATTATCTTTTGGGCGCGATTAATTTCCCTGTAAAGTTAAAACGGCTTGAGGGAGCTGTTGGTTTTGGCATTGCAAGTTCGAGTATTAGCCAAATTATTACACCGACACAGTCAGGGTTTAATTATTTTGATTATAGAAATAACGTTTGGGCTTTATCATATGGGAGTAAGTTGAGTCTCTTTCCCTTTCCGTTTTATACGGGATTAAGACTGAAATATTTTGATCAGGGATTTTCAGGATCTCAAAATTATGCTGGATCAGGATTTGACTTGGACTTGAGTTTTCTTGTTTTGCTAACAAAGATCAAAACTAATTTTGGACTGATTTTTCAGGATTTTTTACCATCTAGTTTTGGAGGGAATGTTTATTGGCCAAATGGTGATACTCAGGGGATTCCCATGATAGTAAGAATGGGACTTGCTTCTAATTATTTTTGGAATAATTTTCTTTTAGGGTTTGATTATGAAATGAATGTTCAACGGAATTATCCCGCAAAAATGCACTTTGGGGGAGAATGGAGCGCGTTTCCTTTTTTGCGAATAAGAGGAGGTCTTGACCAGACAAATAATGCCGGGGAGGTAATTGGCAATCCGACACTTGGAATTGGAATAAATGTCAGTAAATTTATTTTTGATTACGCTTATCACCCTTATTTTCAAAGCGGAGATGACACTACTCATTATTTTTCGTTTTCTTACAGCCAGGATGAAGTTGATAATACACACAAAAAATATATAGAAATATTATCCCCTAAAAATTATTTAACTACTGATGAAGGAGTGGTTTTTTTAGAAGTTAGGCATTTTGGAAGCAATGTTGCAAAATTAGTTGTTCAATCGGAAGAAGTTAAAGTCCCGCCTTACAAGATTTATTCTGTTAACGTCGTTTTAAAAACAGGTAAAAATGAAATTTTTATTACTGCTTATGATAAAGAAGAAAATATTCTTGAACAAAAAAGCGTAAATATTTTAAGAAAAATTTCCCTGAAAGACATAGACCCCGCCTATTTTGCAAAGGAATCGATAGAAACTCTTGCGACATTGGGGGCATTAAGCTGTTATTTTGATCAACAGTTTGACCCGTTTGATCCGATAACTCGTCTTGATCTTGCGAAGATTTTTGCCCTTCTTTCGGAAGATAATACTTCTTCCATAGAGTCTCTCTCTTATAGTCAGGATTTTAATAATAATGATCCTGAAACTTTAAAATATGTAAATGAAGCAACAAAGCAGGGATGGCTTACTTTTTATAAAGATAACTCTTTTGAGCCCGAAAGCATTGTGACTAGAGGAGATGGGGTTGCCGCCATTGTTAAATTTGCAAAACTTTCTCTTAGCCCTTCTCCTGATTATATTTTTCAGGATGTTCCTACATCTTCTTGGTTGGCTTCCTATGTGTATGCTGCAAAAAAAGAAGGCTTTTTAGATTGTTTCCCTAGAGGGGATTTTCATCCAAAAGAGCCTTTTACGAAAGGAGAAGCTCTTTTTATGCTTTCTAAAGTTTCCTTCATAAAGGACAGAATAAAAGATTTTACGTGGTTTAATCCTTAATTAAGATATCTTCTTCAGCTAAAACATTTCCATTTACATCTTTGACTAATACTTTCCATTTGCCTGTTTGTTTTTCTCCCGTTCCTATATAGCTCCAAATGTTTCCCGATTGTTTGATTAATGTAAGTTTTATGTCAGCATGTACCTCTTTGTTTGGGTTTATCCAAACATGCCTTATTGTTGTTGGAACTACAGGAGAATTTATTTTTGTATAACAGTAAAGCATTCCGTCTTTTGTTTTTGATACAGAAGAAATGTTGTCTGTTGGCATATGATAGTTGTTTATTTTGTTAGTAAAAGAGATTTCTTTAACTTTTATTTCATCTTTTATTTTTTGCATATGATTTTGTTGTGGAGCAATTATATTTGTTTCTTCTTTTTTCTTTTCTTGTGTTTGTGCCAGTTCTTTTGTCTTGTCTATTGTTGTTGTGGACTTTGTTTGGGATTGTTTTTTTTTTGTGTCGGAATTTATTGAAAAGGCAAGAAGTAAGACTATTATTACTGTTGCAAATAGTACAAAATAGGGCCATTTTGGTTCAGGCCTCTTGGTATATCCCACAAAATCAGACATTTCTTCTTTATTATAGCAAAAATTCCGGTTTTCTGGTAACCTTTAAGTTAATGCTGCAAATAAAAAACCTCTCAACTTGTTTTTATAAAGAAAATTCTGTTATCAAAGCTGTAGATGATATTTCTTTTTGTGTTAAGAAGGGAGAAACACTTGGTCTTTTAGGTGAGTCTGGATCAGGGAAATCGACTGTTGGCCTTTCTATTTTGCGGCTTATTTCAAATCCGGGCAAGATAGTTTCAGGTGGTGTTGAGCTTGATGGGCGAGACATTTTAAAATTGTCAGAAAAAGAGATGATAGACATTCGCGGAGCTAAAATATCTATGATATTTCAAAATCCGTTTTCTTCGCTTAATCCTGTATTTACAATAGGAGAACAAATAGCTGAAACAATCTCTCTTCATCAGGGATTATCCAAGAATGATTCATGGGAAAAGTCAAAAGAAATTATTGAAATGGTTCAAATTGATCCTAAAAGGATAAAAAATTATCCTCATCAGTTTTCGGGAGGGATGCGCCAGAGAGTTATGATTGCAATAGCTCTTTCCTGTCAGCCGGAGTTTTTAGTAGCGGATGAACCGACTACAGCTCTTGATGTTACAATCCAATCGGAAATCCTAAAGCTTATAAAAGGACTTAAGCAAAAACTCGGGTTTGGTATGATCTTTATAACGCATAATTTTAAAATAGCTCGAAAAATATGTGATCGGTTTGTTGTAATGCGAAAAGGGAAAATTGTTGAAGAGGGACAGAATATTTTTGATGAACCGAAAGATACCTATACCAAAAGGCTTGTTGAGTGCATGAATTTACTTTATGCTTGAAATAAAAAATATTAGTAAGAATTTTGGGGATTTAGAAGTTTTAAAAGGGATCTCTTTTGGAATGAAAAGAAGAGAGAGTTTGGGGTTGCTCGGAGAATCTGGGGCGGGAAAGTCTACTTTAGCAAGAATTATTTTGGGGCTCATTGCCAAAGATTCCGGCGATATTTTTTATAATGGTAAATCAGTTGATTATTCTTGTCGTGATATAAAAAAAGAATTCCAGATGGTTTTTCAGGATCCTTATACATCACTTAACCCTAAAATTAAAGTTGGAGAAGCGATAGGAGAACCTGTTTTTATTCATAAAGTTTTATCTGGGCCGGAGATTAAACAAAGAGCGCTAGAACTTCTATCTTTAGTTGGGCTCCCCAAAGATTTTTATGATCGATATCCGCATGAATTATCGGGAGGGGAGCGGCAGAGAGTAGGTATCGCGCGCGCATTATCAGTGAATCCAAAGCTTTTAGTTTTGGATGAGCCTGTCTCTTCTTTAGACCTAAGCATCCAAGTACAAGTTTTAGATTTGCTTAAGAGATTGAAAGATAAATTGGGCTTAACATATCTTTTTATAGCTCATGATTTAGCGGTTATAAAATATATTTGTGAGAGGGTAATAGTTATGAAAAAAGGTAAAATAGTTGAAGAAGGGGATGTTGCAACTGTTTTAGCAAGTCCGAATGATTCTTATACCAAAAAACTGGTTCAATCTAGCCTGGGCTGATTTTTATTGTAATGTCGTAAAAGGTTAAAGATTTAAATTGAATTTAAATTAAAGATTGCCTGAAATTTTTTTATTTTTATTATGAGAATGGATAAGCTAAGAAAATAAGGCTTGTGAGTTTTAAAAAAAATAAGGGAGTTGATTATATTGAGAAACATAGCAGAAATTCCGCGAAAAAATAATAGAAACACAGTTACATCTGTAGGTCTCCCTTCTTATCAGAAGATTTTTGATAGAATCAGTGAGGGAAAATCTTGTTCATCTTATCATTCATTTAATGGAGGCCTTGAATATGGGGTTGTTCAGATTGAGATTGGCGGGAAAATAGGTGGTTTTATATCATCTTTTAGAAGAGACCCAGTTGGAATAAGAAGAAAATATGAATTAGGGAATGTTCCTCTTCCTGAACTGGTTTTTGGTCTTTCCAATTGCTTCAAGAGATATAAGCCTGGTAATTATTATATTCCAATAAATATTCTTACCGCTTCTATTGCTGTCGGGTTTTCAGATATAATGCAGCAATCTGTCATAAGTGAAGATGATGCTGTTAAACTTGCTTCTTTTGTTTTTGGTCTTGCGCAAGCAGAAAAGAAAGCAATTGCTTTTGGCAGTCCGAGGGCAGGAGAAATCTTTAATAGTGAAGAACAGGCTTTTTACCTGCTAGCCAACCTTAGAGTTAATTCTGATTTTGATAAGGGCAAAGTAGCCGGCTATATAATTGCAAGAATATATTCTCATCTTACCGCGGCAGAAGTTAATTGTTTGGGCCGACAAGAAGATTGGTTTACTGGCTCTGTAGCAAATCACGATTTATTACTGTATGATTTAATGTCTAGCAGCGGTAGGGTTGCATTGCGCCATTTTAATGAAACACAGATTTTTAGAGAGGCTGACGCGGGTATAGTTGCTAACAATGTTTGTAGTCAGGCAGATTTTATGGCAGGAGTTATTTCTTCTCTGATTCGTGTTTTCCCTGCCCCCCTGAGAATAAATACGGAGGCTGAAAAAATTATCTTTTTTGGGGTTCCGCTAGCTCTTTCGTTTTTGTTTAGTAGCAGAGAATTTAAGAGTGAGCAATTAAAAGAAAGAGAAATAAAATATTTTATATCAGAATTTGCAAATAATTTTCCTTCTGTTGATGCTACTGTTTTAACGGCTGCTTTTAATGCAGGGGTATTGCAACCCATATTGACTTGCAACCAGAAAAGAGAAGCCCCGAATGACCAAAAAAGGATTCCAGTATATTTTTTTCATAACGGTTCAAGCTGGTTTGACAAGAATCCGTAAGTCTTAGGATGGAAACTATTGCTTTGACTCTGAATAGTCATGGAATGTTAGATATACATATCTACGGAGGTTGTGTAAGTGACGGGGGATGAAACTCAAGGCTTATGAGAAAATATTTGGCATCGTTTTTAACCAATTAATTTTTTCATCAACTAATTCTATTGCTTCTTCTGGTACAGTTATATAATTATGATTTCTCGTCATGAGACCTAACGTTGTTACCGTAGCTCCTTTTCTTGTAAGAAGAGTTGACAATCCCAACCCAGTTTTGGCGCTGACCAATGGATCTATTATGGCATAAACGTTTAAAACAGGGATATTTCCGATGTCGAGATCGGGCTTGTATGCTATTTCTCCAAGAATAGAAGGGAAAGAAGCCCTTAATAATTGCATAAAAACCCTTCCTGGTTCTGCCTTGTATAAATCAAAAACCCTTGCAATATCTGTGAATTGTTTGATGTTTATCCCCGCAAAGAAACTCCATCTTGCGACAAAATTTGGAATTTTAAATGTTTTGCCCAAACTTGCTAAATATGATGGAAGTCCCGCAGCGACAGACAAAACCATCGCTATTGTATGTCTTATACGGGCAAAAGATGTCCCCGCCCCGCTTGATATTATTAGCCCAGCTATCTTTTTATAAGTTTCAGATTCGTTTTCGTCTTCTTTTAGGCTTGTTATTGCGGATAAAACGATTTGTCCTCCCATGCTATGTCCGTTAACAATTAGTTTTTTTTCTGGATTTTGACTTGCTATTTCAATAAGAGCTCTCTTTACATATTCGGCATAATCTTCTATTGTAAGTTGTGAGAAAAAATTTAAAGAAGATATATTTTCATCTCCAAAGTGCCCTGGCAATGTTAGGCAGATTGTCTCTATTCCTTTTTCAGCTGTTAGGGCTGCATATGGAGCAAAGAAAGGAGCTGATTGTCCCATACCGTTTACAGTAACTTCAATAAGATTGCTTGTTTCCCTTGTAGGCAAGTAACGTACCCCTTTTATGTTGTTAAATCTTTGATATACCCTATTAACTCCTCTTGGTAATTTTATGCCATTTAAAAAGCTTTCTAATGTTATTCTGTTGTTTCTTCTCAGTGTTGATTTCGATATGAGATTCATTTTTTATTCTCCTTTATTGTTCTTTACGACAAGTGGAACATAGACCCTTAAGGCACTATCTAAGACTTAGCCCCGATTAAGCATAATCGGGGTTAAGTCTTTTTAGCCAGTCTAGAATATAAAGAGCTGTTTCTCTTGTATGTGTGAGCATGCTGTCGTGTGGTGCGTTTGAAATAGTTGTATTTGTAACTTGTGATCCTAATTTTTGAAGGAGATTACTGATTTCTTTTCCTGATTTTTGGTGGACTAAACGATCTCTTCCGGCCACCATGTTGAGAACGGGAAGAGCGTGAGTATTTACATCAAAATTAAAAGCTATAAAAGGCATTAATTTAAAAAGGGTAACTGATCTTAAAAGTTCAAGTCCTGTACTAAAAGATTCTTTTTGATAACTTTCACAAAAACTGTCAAAATCTTCTTTAGTGAAATCATCATAAAAGCTTTTGTTAAAGAAAGCAGAAAAAGCCCCTTTTTTAGAATATCCGAAAGGGTGATGTGTAACAAGTTTACCAATATTTGTTCCAAAACACCTTACAACAGGGGGTGTAAGTCTCAACGGAGCTTCACTATTTAAGGTTGCGCTTAATAATATTATCCCAGTTAGATTGTCAGGGACAGCTTCTTGTAGTTGTGTTATCCCTCTTAAAGAGGTACACCCTCCCATGCTGTGGCCAAAGGCAAAAAGAGCTTTATTTTTATATAAATTCGCAACCTCAATTAATTTTTGACCGTTATTTAAAGAGTAATCTTCGATCCCAAACCTTGTAAATTCTTTTCTGGTTAAACTTTTTGATCCATGATGACCCGGTAAAGAATGGCATACGCAGGTTATCCCTGATTCAGACAAAATCATTGCTAATTTATGAAAATGGACAGGAGAGTGCCCCATGCCGTGAGTGATAAGAAGGACTATATTCTTATCATTATCAGGCAGCGGAGTGTAGAATAAGGCTAAAGATTGGTCAGTACTTAATGGCTTTTCTTGTATGCTTATCCCTTGGTTGGTAACGACCCTTGATTCTTGCTGGTCTAATGCAACAAAAGAGTTTCTTATATCTGTATGAGATATTATAAACGAAAGTGGCGAGCTTGTATTTTTTGGGAAAACATTAAAATTCCCTCGAAAAGCTCGCATCTCTTTATAAAACCTGATTACTCGACTAGTATATTTGGATGTTATTTCCCTATGCATAAATATTATCCCTCATTGTTTACCAGCTGTTTTTTTGAAAACATCTAAGGCCTTTACGGTAAACAATGCGGCTTCTTCAGGATTTGTTATTGCATATTCGTGATTGCCTCTTACTGTTTTGAGAAAGCAATCTTTATTTCTGTTGTTACGAAAAGTTACTATGTCCCCTCCGGTTCCTGTTAGTGATACAAGATCTTGGTCTGATTCAAATATGTATAAAGGGATGTCATAAAAACCTTCAGATTTTTTATATTGCAGGACTGCGCGAATACAGCCTGCTACAACTTTTAACGGTTCAGGTTGCAGCGTAAATCCTTCGGGTTGTGAAGCCCCATTAAAAAACATCTTAGAAATTTGTCTGTCTGTTGCGATTACTTCTCCTGATGGCAACTTTGGAATTTGAGAAATAAAGAAACCCATCATTGGCCCTCCGACTCTAAGCCTTGGGCCTGCCGGCGCCTGAAGTATTACGCCTGTTATTTTGTCAAAAGATGTTGTGTCTGTGGAATGAAGATGTTTAATGGCTTCCTTAAGGACTAAACTTCCCATACTGTGTGCGACTATTAACCAATGACGTGTCGGATCTGATTCCATCACTATTCTTATATTTTGTGCTGATACTGTTACATAATCAGTGAAAGAAAGGGATTTGAAGGCTTTTGCTGAAACCTGCGGGGCTCCTTTGTGCCCAGGATAAGGAACTGCAACTACTTTTGTCCCATTAATTGCAATAGAGGTAAGATATTCGTCATAATTTTCTACATTATGCCAAGCTCCTCCCAGAAAAATTATGCCGTAATCAGGATATCTATCTTCTTTGGGAGAATAAGTTGTTATTGTATAGCCGGCAGAATTATTGCTTGATTCCACATCTTTATCTTTGGTTGATTTAATTTCTTTTTTCTCTGTGGGCGTAGACGTAGAAAAAACTCTATTTGTAGTTACAACCGATAAATTGCTCATGTTTTATTGTCGTAAACTTTTTTCTTTGATTTCATTTTTTATTATTAGAGCTGGTTTTTTGGTTTCGACTCGCAACTCATTTCCCAGTCTTACAACATATTAATGGGTTCTACGTCTACATTTATGCGTATATCCAGAGGGATAATTATTTTTTTTATGGAATCTTTTACTACTTCTTGTAAAACTGTGATATCTTTTCCTTTTAAAAGTATTTGCCATCTAAAGTCCCCTCGAATTTTTTCTATTGTAGCTTTTGTAGGTCCAAGGACTTTTACGGTTTGACAATCAAAGATTTCGTCAGATTTTACCGTGAATAATCGGGGTGAAGATACAATTTTATTTTCCAAATTTTCTTTTAAATCTTCAGAGGTTTTTATAACTTTATTTTCTTCTTTTCCTTGAATAATAATATTTATTAAACTTGTATATGGAGGATAGGATAGAGATTCTCTTTGTTTGATTTCTTCTTCATAAAAACTTTTGTAATTATTGGCCGCTGCGTATTTTATGGCATAATGGTCTGGATTTAATGTTTGAATAATAACTTTTCCCTGTAAATTGTGTCTTCCCGTGCGCCCCGCAATTTGCATAAGTTGTTGAAATGTCTTTTCTGAAGCTCTAAAATCTGGCAAATACAACATAGAATCGGCTGAAACTACTCCTACAAGAGTTACAGAGGCCAAATCAAGCCCTTTTGTGACCATCTGTGTTCCAACTAAAACATTGGCGTTCCCATGTGTAAATGCTGCAAAAAGTTTTTCATGAGATCCTTTTTTTGATACAGAGTCCTTATCGATCCTTATTATACGGGAATCATGAAAAACTTCACCGACCTCTTCTTCTATTCTTTGAGTTCCGATTCCTAAAAAAACAAGAGAGGAATTCTGGCATTTTGGACATATAATGTTTATGTTTGTTGTGAAGTTGCAATGGCTGCAAACTAATTTATTCTCTTTAAAGTGATATATAAGAGATGTGGCACAATTTGGGCATTGAATTGTATACCCGCATTCCCTACATGTTTGAAAAGTAAAAAATCCTCTCCTGTTTATAAAAAGAATTACTTTTTCTCCTTTTTCCAAGGTCTTTTTTATTGCTTCTCTTAGCTTTAAAGATAATAATTTAGATCCGAAATTTTGCGCCTTTGCATTTTTCATGTCTATAATTTCCATTGAAGGGAGAGGCTTTTTATTTATTCTTTCAGGCATTTCTATAAGTTTTATTTGTCCTTTTTGAGTTTTGTAAAAAGTTTCAATGGAGGGGGTTGCTGATCCCAAAATTGTAACAATCCCAAAATTTTGGGACATATATGCAGCTATACGTCGGGCATCATATTTTGGGTGTTGTTCTTGTTTATATGTTGATTCTTGTTCTTCATCCAGTATCAGCACTTTTAAGCTTTTTAGCGGGGCAAATATCGCGACGCGGGTTCCTACTACTATTTTTGATTTTCCCGTAGCGATCTTTTCCCATTCTTCAAAATATTCCTTGTCTTTTAGCCCGCTATGGAGGAGCGCTACCATAGGTCCGAAACTTTCTTTGAATTTTTTTACTATTTGGGATATTAAACCAATTTCAGGAACTAATATAATTGCTTCTTTATTTCGTGCAATTGCTTCTTCAACAACTTTTAAATAAACTTCTGTTTTGCCTGAACCCGCGATTCCATGAAGAAGAATCTGATCTCCCTCTGGGCTATCTAGTGATGAAAGAATTTGGTCTAAGGCTTTCTGCTGGTGGAGGGTGAGGTTGATTGTTGGGATGCCTTGACCTATTAGGATATCTTGCCCAGTTGGGGCGGTTCGCGAACCGCCCCAACTGGGAGAACCGCCCCAACTGGAAGAAAACCGCTTCTGCCCCTCTCTTTTCTTTATTGTAGGGGGAAGAAAAGCTTTTAAGGCTGAAAGGAAAAAGCATTGATAATATTCTGATATCCATTTTGCAAGGGCAAGCCCGTGCTTTGTAAAGACCGGATATTTTGAGATTATTTGTATTATCGGCTTTGTCTTTTCAACTTCACTTGTTTGTGAAAATCCGATGACGTACCCAACCCTTTTACTGCTGCCAAAGGGAACTAAAACCTGATGGCCAATCGATAATATTGTTTTTAACTCTTCGGGAATTTCGTAATGGTATATTTTATTAAGTTTAGGAGGCGCTTTTGCGAGAACAATTTCTGCAAACATATAATGAATTGTATCATTTTAGTGAAACTTTGCGGGGGGCAAAATATTAAAGAGTGATATAATTGTTTTGTAATGACAGCTTTAAATACTTTTGCTACGGAAGAAGAGCTTGCACGAGGCTTAAATAATGAACAGATAGAAGCAGTGAAACATTCTAAGGGACCGCTTTTAATAATAGCGGGAGCCGGGACAGGAAAAACAACGGTCATAACACGCAAAATAGCCTATCTTATATCTTCAAAATTAGCGAAGCCAAGTGAAATTTTAGCGCTTACTTTTACCGATAAGGCTGCCAATGAAATGGAAGAGCGAGTTGACAAGTTGGTTCCATATGGGTATGTTGACGTTCAAATTTCCACATTTCATGCTTTTGGAGATAGAATTCTTCGTGATTATGCCATTAATTTAAAACTTAGGCCGGATTACAGAGTTTTATCCTATGAAGAGCAGATGGTTTTATTCCGCGAACATTGGCATGAATTTCCTTTGAATCATTACAGCTCTCTTAGCGATCCTGTAAGACATATAGAGGCGTTGATGGGTGTAATTTCCAGGGCCCAGGATGAAGACATCTCTTCTGAAGAGTATTTGCAATGGGCGGAGATAAATTTGAAGAGACAGGAGACAACAGATAACGGGCTACAAACTCGACTACCGGAGGCAGAAGGTGATTTGAAAGAGGCGGAAAAACAACTAGAAGTTGCTTTGGTTTATAAAAAGTATCAGGAAATTAAGGCGAAAAAAGGATTTATAGATTTTGGAGATCAGGTTTGTTTGGTTTTAAAACTTTTTCGTGAACATCCCGTTATCAGAAAAAAATTCCAAAAGGAATTTAAATATATTTTAGTTGACGAATTTCAGGATACAAATTATTCTCAATTTGAATTATTAAAACTTCTTGCCTGCAAAAATCAGAATATAACTGTTGTTGGAGACGATGATCAAAGTATTTATAAGTTCCGTGGAGCTGCTGTTTCTAATATTTTAAATTTTACTAAAACATATAAAAAAGCCAGACAAATTGTTTTAAAAAGAAACTACAGGTCAACCCAGCTGATTTTGGATTCATCATACAGACTGATTCAACATAATAATCCGGAACGGCTGGAAGTAAAAAATAAAGTTGATAAAAAGCTGATTGCAGAAAATGATAAATGTGTTTATAAGCCGGAATATAAAAGCTTTGATAAGATTTCTTCAGAGGCCGACTTTGTGGCAAAGACAATTAAAGAAAAATGGGAAGGGGGAGCATATAGACTAAAAGATTTTGCCGTTCTTATAAGGTCAAGGGCTAACGCTGAGCCATTCCTTGGAGCATTAAACCTTTTAAATGTCCCTTATGTTTTTTCAGGAGGGGGAGGCCTTTATGTTTTTCCAGAGATAAAACTGGTTATCTCTTTTTTAAGGGTTATAGGAGATTTGGCTGATAGTGTTTCACTGTATGAGTTGTCTATCTCTTCCATTTATAAATTAGATGCGCATGATATGCAAAAAATTAATACTTTTGCCAGACGGCGGAATTTTACCCTTCATTATGTTTATTCTCATATGGATGAAACGCAGGTGGAAGGTTCCTCTTTTTTCGTGCTAAACGACTTGAAGTCTGAATCGATTGATACGATAAAAAAAATAATGGTTGATGTTGAATTTTATCTTGATTTTGCAAAGACTCATACTACGGGAGAGGTTCTTTATAAGTTTTTAAAGAGATCGGGATATTTAAAAGAGTTAACGGCTTACGAGTCTCTTGAAAGTGAAAACAAGGTTAAAAACTTGGCAACATTTTTTGATAAAGTAAGAGCCTTTAAAGAAATAGCGGAGATAGACAGAGTTTCTGAGTTTGTAAGATATTTGAATGTCTTGAAGGAGGCTGGGGAAAATCCGGAAGTCGCTACTGTTGATACGGAGGTTGATGCTGTTAATATTTTAACCGTTCACAGGTCCAAAGGCCTTGAATTCCCTGTTGTCTTTTTAGTCTCTTTGGTTGTGGACAGATTTCCCGTAAGGGACAGAAAAGATCCGATTGAATTGCCATGTGAATTGATAAAAGAGAATGTCCCTTCAAAAGAGGCTCATGTTCAGGAAGAGAGGCGCCTTTTTTATGTTGCGATGACAAGAGCCAAAACAGAGCTTTTTCTTACTTCTTCACTTGATTGCGGAGGCAAAAGAGAGAGAAAAGTTTCTCCGTTTGTTCTGGAGGCTCTTGATCTACCTAAGGCAGACCTTAAAACGTTTAAAAAGAGCGCTATCGAGCAGATCGAGCTTTTTGCCCCGCAGGAGATAAAATGTCCGCCATTTAAACAGATCAAGCCGGATGAGATTTTACATCTCTCTTTTTATCTTATAGATGATTATTTGACATGTCCTTTAAAGTACAAGTATGTTCATATCTTAAATGTTCCTCTTCTTCCAAGCCATACAATTATGTATGGATCGGCTTTGCATAAAGCTGTGCAATCATATTTTTCTGCCAGGATAAAAAATATAAAATTTGTGGAAAAAGATTTGATAGATGCCTTTAAAAATAACTGGAGTTCTGAAGGTTTTATATCAAGAGAGCATGAAGAAAGAAGATTTGAGGTCGGGATTAAATCTTTGAAAAAGTTTTATAAAGAGGCGGAAAAATCAACTCTTACCCCTAAGTTTGTTGAAAAAGAATTTAAATTTAAACGAGGAAATGTTCAAATAGCAGGAAGGTTTGATCTGGTTTTGACGGATAACAGACAACAGACGACAGACGACAGGCTCATAATTGTTGATTTTAAATCTACGGAAGTTAAGGATCAGGAGAGCGCTGATAAAAAGGCGAAAAACAGTATGCAACTTGCGATCTACTCTATGGCATGGCAGGAGATGTTTGGGAAAATACCGGATCTTTTGCAGCTTCATTTTTTAGATAGCGGGCACGTAGGTTCAACAAAAAAAGAGCTAAAAGAATTAGATAAAATTTGGGATAAAATTAAAAAAGTTGAAGATGGCATCCGCTCTTCTTCTTTTCACGCAACTCCGGGCGCTATTCAATGCGGTTATTGCCCTTATAGTGAAATCTGCAATTTCGCTTGTCGGTAAATTGGGTATTAGTGAGTCTTTTGTAAATATAAGAGGAAAGTGGTAGACGGATGTTGAAGACCAGTTAGTAGCCAAAGGGGTTTAAGCTTACTATTTAATGAAATTTATCTCCTGATTTTTCGAAGATATATAAGTGGAGTGCGAAAAGAGGAGATAATGAAATATGGGTTTAAGTGTTGCAACCGTTCCAAGAAGAACAACTCTTTCAGCTGTAATCCTTGCTGATCAACCTCCGGTTGTGCATCGGCCAGTCAACTTTAATCAGCCTGGAGACCTTATAAAAATTGATGAAAGCGGCTTGAGAAGTTTCGGTAGAGAATTTGTAAAAAATGAGGCCTTGGGGGGATTAACTGGAGCTTTAGTTACAGCTGTTGCAAAGTTTCTTTTGGATTATATTTATTCAGGCGCTTGTCCTCCCGAAATTCAGGCCCCTGTTTTAGCTTTGGCTCAACCGTTGGCAGAAAAACCGGTTTTAACAGCTCGCAGTATAATACAAGAATATAGAAACTCGCCACCGCAAGTAGGAGGACGGACACTTTCAGAGCATCTTGCGACTATAAAGAGAGGGATAGATTGGGATACCTTGATTGCGGATATCGTATGGCATGATTCTTCTCAAGCTGCTTATATGGGAGGGGCTACTTATTTCTATCCTCCCACAACCCCTTTTGAGGCGTCTCTTTATCAAGCAGCCGCTTTTTCTCTCGCCCTTGTTACAGCTATAGGGCTTCAAGTTAAAACCGTAGATTTAAAATATAAACTATTTGCCAGAAAATTACATAATCTTGGGTTTAAATCTCTATCTTATTTTGAATCAAGATATTTGATTGATCCTCGAAGCGGTCAATATAATCCAGAAGTTGTTTTAAATCAAATTGCTTCGGAATTTTCGCTCCCTTTTCAACTTCCTCTTTATTACCATGATTGTTATGTTCAAAGCATTGCTCTTAATAGATTTAATGAATGGGCTCCTCATTTTAGATTTAGAGAGAGGACATCGGATAATGGTGACGGGATCAGAAGAAGTACACAAGTTAATTTTACAAGAGCTTTTGAAGTAAGGAGAAAAGAGAATGTTCCGTATCGATGTTTTGGTGTTGCTAAACGCAAATTCTATCGTGATTGTGAGGAAAATAAAATGTATTTGAACGCGGGGCAAATTCCTGATCCAAGATTGAGAAGGGCGATTAAAAAGATTGAAGGTAAAGGAGATTATTGTGATCTAAGATTTTGGCGTTTTAGAGCTCAGAATCCTAACGGTTTACTTGTTACAGTTGACATTCCTTCCAGGTCAGAAACGGTGCCAGATTTAAAAAATATTACTATTCCATATTGGATTGAAGTGAAGGTTTGGGATCTTCCATTATTATTAGGCGCTAATGATTATATATTGAGAGAATTTCCTGTATATCCTACAACGAAAACAAAGTTTGAACTTTTTAATACACTTGCAACTTGATTAAAAATGGCAATGTCACAAAAATTTTGTATTTTGTCAACTCGCCTCAATCTTTTACAACTCTATCCAAATGGGTGATGACCACGCCCTTTCATTTGTTATGACCCATGTTCCGTTTGTAGCATCCCATCTCCTTGTGGGTGACTGATAAGCGGTCACTCTAAAATAGGTTGGCTCATTAACTGTAAATTGTATATTTCCTCTATCTCCTTCTATCACGGTGTTTCTATCCACTCCACTTTTTGTAGCTTTTGTAATTACTATTTTCTCTATTTTTGAGTTATTTTCTTTTCCGGGACCTGCTTTAATGGTAAGTTCAACAATCCCTTTTTTATCCAGTTTGATTGTTTCTCCCATTACATATTCTTTTTCTTCTCCCTTTATTTTTGCAGTAAAGAAGAGATTTATCCTTGGACCTGATGTAGCATATGTTCTTTTTGCTCTCATAGCTTCAAAGATGGAGTCTCTATTTTTTTCTTTTGCAAGTACCGCGATAAGCCCTCCCGTATAATCTCCTTCTTGTGGAAGGACTGCGTCTTTTATCTCTTCAATACAGCTGCCGGGTTGTGATATATGATTATCGGTAGATCCGACGATTCCAAGTTTATAGGCCGGATTTTGAGTGTCAAACCATTTCATAAGAGCGCTTTCTACCGACCTTTCATCTCTAAAGCCCGGAACAGCATCTTCACATCCTGAATAATCTGAACTTCCATGAACGGAAAAAATTTCAACCAATGGTTGTATCCTTGGATTTGCAGGGATATAGTTCCAGTCCGTACTCATATCATATTCATCCCATGAAGCCCCAGCTTCGGGGGCCTCTCCTCTTGCCGAATGATGCGGAATGGTAATGCAATCATACCCTTTAAGATAATTCCATAAGTCATTTGGGCCATTTGTATCGGTTGCGCCAAAAGGGGAGGGAGGGACATTAGCATCTTTAAAAATTACGCATTTATGCCCTGCGCCCGGGACATCTACTAATTTCCCGCTACCATCTTTAACCGCGGCTGTTTTTGTGTATTCCCAGCCTATAAAGGTGACAATTTTTTCTCCATTTGTGGCATTAACCTGAAGTTGCGTGTCAATCCATTCATTATTACATCTTCCGTAAAGATTATTTTTAACATCAAGCTGTTCCGCATGGTCTGTTATGGCCACAAAGTCCAATCCGTTTGATATTGCATTTTGGATAGCTCCATATGGGCCAATAGGATTTATGCCAAGTATAAGTTTTTGTATGATATAGGCATCATTGGAATAGGCTGTGTGTGAGTGTATGTCTCCATAATATATATTATATATATTGCACGTTTCTGTTGCACTGGATATAAAATTTTGAGAGTTTTCTAAAGAAGCTGTGGTATCTGTTTTTCCACATCCGTAGAGTAAAAATGAAAAAGAAATTAACACTACAAATAGAAAGAACTGTATTTTATTTAACTTCATTAAAACATCTCCCTTTATCCTGACAAGGATAGGTCGTAGGGATAACCGAAAAACTTGCACTGAGAAAGAAAGATTTTGGCCGGATTATAAAAGAGGAGTTAGATAATATGGTTAGCAGCCTTGTTGGCTAAAGGATAAGGTTGCATACAATGGGCTAAGAACCTGATTCCATAGCTTTCTTTATCCCGATTATTCACCCCGATTAGGAAATCGGGGTTCATACCTGGGAAAATTTTCAACACTCTGCTAGAATTCTGTTCGTCTATAAATAATCGAGGTTTAATTATATTGTCTGCATCAGGCTTTTAAAGCGTTCAATTTTAAAATGCAGACTTCTTGGTGTAATAAAAAAATCTACTGTAGGTTTTAAAAGAAAATAGTAAGCGGGCAGTACCGCTGTTCCAAAAACGAGTGTTTTATCATTTACTAAAGGTATATCTAGCTTATTTATTATGATGCCTATTGCGGCAAAGGTTGCAAACCATGAAAAAACAAAGAGACCGCCATGTCTAAGAGGATTAGATTCCAGAAGATGATCATAAAAATAATCTCTTTCTGAAGAAGTGAACCTCAAAAAATCTGTTCCAGAGGAAGGGTCAACTGCTTTGTCAAATGACTTTTTGTACATTGTAAGATGCCTTTGCCAGCAATTATTGCGCATTTCTATATCTTCGGTTAAAAGAGACCCTCTTTTATTCCATGCTTCAGCCCTTTCTGTCCATCCATATGAATTATAAGATCTTTTTAATAAATCTTGGGCTATATATTTTGCGGGACTATTGGCCATTACCCATGCGGTGACCTTTGCTGCGCTGTTGACAGATTGTTTGATTTTTGGAGACTTTTTAATGCCCCAAGCCAGTAATTTGATTCCATGGCTTTCACTTGATATTCCCATAAAAAAATTCCTCCTTGGTCTGGTTCTATGTTAATCCCATTATTCACAGTAAAACCTAAAGTTATGGAAATTTCCCTTCACGGATTTCCCATATTTTAATATTAGGCTTGCAACAGTCTTGTTTTCATTTTTTCACTAGTCATTTTTCATTAGTCATTCTTCATTTGTCTTTCTTATACTTTAGTATCTTGAGTTTTAAAGTAGAATTTCACTCTTTTTCGTAGTATATGCGTGAAAGATGATAATCGGGTTCAAAAGTTTTCGGATAGCAACAAAATTCCTTATTTGGAACGTTTGGAAAAACCATACAATGGCTGATGTCAAGAAAGTTGTGTAAATTTGTTGGGTACCTCTCCATTGTTTAATGTATAAACTAAAGCATAAATGATTCTATTAACAGATTTGT
>MEUA01000063.1:5496-39271 GCA_001771505.1 candidate division WOR-1 bacterium RIFOXYB2_FULL_36_35 | reverse complement strand
ATTAAAGATCTAACGCGTTTTGCATATCGTCCTTCTTTATATTTTGATAGGGCTATTTTAGTATCAGGCGGTAGACATGATGCCGGAATGGGATCATTTTGCGCAACCGCTGAAATTAGCTGATAAATTATTTGGGGAGGACAGTCAAATAGTGTGCAATACTTTAAAAGCATAGCTTTTAATAAATAAGACCTTAAATTTTCTGACACTATTTTAGAAGGCGACTTAGCTATTGCAAGACGATCTACGACAGTCAACATAATCAATAATTTCCTTTTTTGAAAACATTTAAACATATCTTCAAGTTAATTTCTTGCACAGCTTGAGACCTCGCCACAAAAACCTCTTAACCCCGATTATTCACCCCGATTATGATAATCGGGGTTCACGTCAGAATCAATAACCAACAAATTGTCAAACAGTTACTCGAGGTATGAATAATCGGGGTTAATACCTCGTGTACTACTTTTCGACAAATTTCCCAATAATTTCAAACATTTTTTAAATTTTCTAGCATAATATATCCCGAAATCTAACTTTATTCCTTACGATATATAATATATATGGGAAACATTACTACATCTGCCTTACCAAAACAAACCATTATAACTACAGCCAAACTACCGGTAGTCACTTCTTTGAAAGATAGGCCAAATCATCATTTGCGATTAGTTTTCTTTGGCGATCTTCATGGTGATTATCGTAACCTGTTTAAAATAGCAAATACCGTAGATAACCTAAGAAGACAACATCATCTCGATATCCTTGTTAACCTTGGAGATTTGATTGAAGGAGGACAATATCCTCAACAATTCATTGATATTATACGTGTTTGTAATGGTATGGGAGTGGATTTTTCAGTGTTTGGCAACCATGAGTTTGATTTTGAAGATGATTCTATTTTATCAGGAACATATTCTCTTTGGCAGGAATTAGTAAATACTATCTCAGAAAGCACATCAAAGGACATACTTCGTAAGAATCATATAAATAATATTCTTTTAACAATACGACATCTACAGCAACAGCTTTTAACTCAAATAAAAGTGATTACCAGCGGAAAGAATACCGTACTTGAAACAGCAATACGAAAGGCTAACTTCCCTTTCCTCGCTATGAACCTAAATTTTGCTCCAGGAAGCAGACTAAGTAAGTATAAAGGCAGGAAGATACTCCCCTACTATGTATATGAAAAAGGTGGACAGTCTTTTTATTTTATTGGAATAACAACAGAATCACTAACACATGAATTTGATTACCATAAGAGAAGAGGCTTCGAATCAACAATTTCTGTTAACGCTGAACCAGTAGAAAACCAGTTAATACGCACTATAAAGCTACTTAAGGCACAACATGGAAAATATGGGAGTTATATTGTCGTTGCATCACATTTAGGCCTGCCCAAAGATATAGAAGTTGCCAAGTCAGTGCCTAATATTGACCTCATCCTTGGCAGTCATACTCATAATACAGTCTATAAAATGGTCGGCAGCCCGGAGGAAAGAGGTATTCCTATAATTCATACAGGATTAAAAGGACAAGCCATCGGAGTTGTCGATATAGGATTAAGCAACGGAAACCTAGTTGTAAATCCTTGTCTTCTGGATATCGAAAGCCAACCAGAATCCCATAAATATAGAAGAGTAAGCTCTAAAAATTTAATCTATAAACCAAGAGTAATAGGACAAATTAACAAGCCGGTTTCCATAAAATACAAGTCAACACAACCAAGTGCATTATTTAATCTGATTACCGATATTTATCGTAAATATTCAGACGCTGATATTGCATTTTCCTTTGCAGGAAATGTAAGAAATGATTTAGCCGCAGGAAAAGTGACAGAAACAGATATTGAAAATATGCTTCCGTGGCCATCTCCTTTATCAATAGTAACTGTTGAAGGAACTCAAATAATTGAAGCATTGGAATTTGCCGTAGCCGCGTCATGCCCAGGAAGTCCAAAAGTTCTATTACTTCATCCATCAGGACTCATTTATTCCATAGGAGAGAATAATTCAATTGAAGGTGTGATGGTTTTAGAAGATGATCAGTATGTTCCTCTTGACCTTAAAAAACAATACAAAATTGCTTTACCACAATATCTGGCTAAAGAAGGAATACCTGGATTTCCTCTCACACTCAAAAAAGCCAAAAGATTTGAAGAAACAAAACATACAGATAAAGAACTTGTAATTATGGCATTTACAAAAGAAGGAACAATAATTATCGACGAAACACCAAGAATTATAATCGACCCAAATTCAGAGTTACTATACAATGACCCTGATATAACGTATTAAGGAGATAAAAGTGATCGAGTTATCAACCTCTATATCAAATTGTGTGACTGTAAAAAAAGCCAATCCTGCCTATAATCGTACCTGTAGTCAAAAATTAAGAAATATCACAGATAGAACGGCTTTCAGCAACATGGAAACCGCTTTATCAGAAAACATTATTTCATGGAAGACCAGGTTGCCAAAAGGGGCAAAATTAGTAATGGTAAGTGATCCATGGATAGGAAATGAAAATTTAGGAGGATCGCTTCTTTTACGAACATTTTATGGATTATTAAATGAATACAAGCTTCCTTTAGAATGGTGGACAGTAGACGTTAGTGATGATCCGATTGGTCTAGCATATCATCAAATCTGTTATGATCTTTATGTTGGAATAAAAGGAGAATCAGAAATCGGGGTAGGTAGGAACTTTTCCTTATTTCAAGAACAACTTAGACACTATGAAAGGATCCTTAAAGAATCAGCTAATAGGTTAATTTCATCCGCACAACTTAAAGACGGAGATCAGATATTATTGCTTGATATCAATGTTATTGGTTTAGCAAAGTATCTCAGGCAAGGGACATTTAGGCCAAGTTTGCTTATGGATAACCTAAGAATAGGTAGGTCAGCAAAAAATCCTATTTATCAAAGTTCATTAGAATTTTTAAGAAGAATCGGGGTTTACGAGTCGCTGGATATAATACAACATTTACATGATAGTTTTATTACTGATCCTTATAAAGAAATAAGCATCGGTGGATTTTGTAACTTTGCAGATCCACACAATTGTCAAATAACCCCAGAAGAAGCATGGATAAATATTGAGTCAATTTTAGCTTATGGCAAAACAACTGATCAATTTTCAGACTTTGTCAGTCGGCCGCAAATCCATGAGAAACCATTAATGCTCTCTGAAAAACCAGAGGTAGCTCTACCACTTAGAAATCACAGGCTGTTTTATGCAGCAGCACGTATTGATAAAACAAAAAACTTTAGCCTAATATTACAAGCTTATGCAAAAGCTTACAATCAAGATCCTGTAAAAATGGGACAAACTTCATTGGTTTTAATGATGCCTTCACCATCTGAACTTAATAATGCGGTGGAAATGGCAGCAATTCATTCTGTTGTAGAAGAAATTTTCAACATCTATCAACTGCTTGACAATGAAACAAAAAAACATATTTTTATTTATTTTATACCAATGCAAGTAGATGGGATGGGTATGAATCGTCTGTTTAATGAATCTTTTCAAAATATTGCCGATGTCCAACTTAATATTTCGGATGCGGAGGGATTACCAAATGCCGTTTTTGATGCCATGTCCCACAGAAATGTCCCCTTGGTCCATGCAAGCTGCGGAATGATTGACCAAGTAGAGGATGGAATTTCCGGTTTTTCTACCTATGAAAACAGTGCTAGTGAGTTGGCAGCACTTTACTTGGATATTGCAGGCCGAAGTGATCTTAAGCAAATCGGTGAAGCTGCCTATCAACGTCTAACCTCAAGGTTTCATCCTTTCAGATATATAAACGATTTTCTCAAATTAGCTATTCACAGAGCCAATTCCTACGAAGAACCATCCCTTCCCCCAATGTGGCCAACTTATGCCGACAGAGACACTAAACAATGGCTAGAAGAAAATGGAATAGATGAATGCAGCCTGGCTTCAATATTAACAAATAGATATAATATACTTGATCTGTATAATGATCTTCGTTTAAAATATGGTGAGGATTTTGCCCTTCTTTTAATGGCGCTTACAATACAAACACCTGATCTAGAAAAAATATCCGCAACATTAAATAGTTTCAAAAAAGGGATTTTACAGCCAACATCAGGATCTTTTTATTCAAGTTTTCACTCTTTAACACTTGAAGAAAAAGCGAGAAAAATTCGCGGCTTTATGGGAATCACCTTTGAAGACTCTTTCACGCATGATTATGTTCCACTTATAGGAGCCTTTCAAAATTTATTTAATCAGGCTGGTCTTATTGGAGATTGCAACAATCTAACATATATATTTTTCATGATTTGTAAATATCTTGGACAACCTGTACGTTATTATATGGACATATACCACACATTTCTATCAATGCATGACTTACACAATGAAGTTCCAGTTGACCAAGCTTATTCAGATAATGTATTAGCAACCGATTATCACCCTTCAAACGGCCAAATTATACATAAAAATTCAGGCCGCAAAGTAAAAAATCTTACGCACAAACAAATACTTGCACTCTTTTTATGTCGTCAGGCCAGCGAAGTTGAAACAGATACTATGAGAAAAAAAGTTTTATTGGAAGCGGCATTAACAATCGATTCAGATATCGCAGAAATACATAATGATTATGGAGATATATATTTTCAATTAGGACAATATCAGGCTGCTCAACATTTTTATGAAACCGCCATACAAAAAGAAAGCCATAATATATTTTTCCAACTGAACTATCTATTATCCGTATTTATTCAAGATCGCTTAATGAATCATTCTCAATTATTGCAAGGTATCGATCGTATTTTAAACATTTATCCAAAATTTGCGGAAGCTTATTATTTTAGATATTTGCTGACCCGTAATCCAGAAGACAGATTTAAAGCAGAGGAATACGGCTATACAAATGTTCGCTTATTATTTTATTGCAAAGATGTAAAACCGAAATTAACATTAATTGAAAGATTATTAAATGAAAATGAAGGATAGCAAATGACAACTATAAGTAAACTCGCAGAAAATCCTATCTTCAACACTCCAATATCGTTATTGAAAAAATTATGGTCGCCTCCTTTTGAGTTATATAAAGCGCCTTGTTTACGTACAAACGCAAAAACTCCTGAAAAGTTTTTACACATCAAAACTATAGCAAGCGATGTAATGCCAAAAATTGCAGCACATCTTGCCTCACAAGATAAAACCCCCGCCGAAACTAATGTCCTAATTTGGGGATATGGAACCATATTAATCCTACCATACATCTTTACACAAATGGGATTTCCAGTTTCAGGTGTAGAATACGGGGGAAAAAGTTCAACAGATATCAAAGGCAATATGTTTGCTAAATTAGAATATCTTTTTTTAAAAAATCAAAAATTAAAAGGCTTTGGTAATCTTAATTGTTTTACGCGTTTTTCTCACTTAATGCCAGATAACCCGGTTTATGACCTAGCCTTTATAGTAAATCCTCACCCTGGATTATGGGTTAGTGACTCTGGATTAGAACAACAAATAATTGAATGGACACGTTGGTTAAAGCCAGGTGCATTATCATTTCTACAGATCGACGGGGATATCAATGATCCTGAAGCCATCGCAAATAAAATCTTCCTAAGAATCTTGCAAGGAAGAGAATTTAAGACCATTAATATAAAGTTTTATTCCGATACTGATGCGCCATTTCCAAGTTTCTACAAAGATTACACTAAGAATGGAAATGCGGTTTTAACATTAGAAAAAATATAAAGGCGCTATAAATTTTCATTCTTCTCAGGAATTGATTGTCTCAAAGTTTTATAAGCATCCCACATAAACAGTCTTCTTTGTGTCAGCTCAAGATACGAACGAAGCTCACTACGGCCTTTCTGCTCAACATTAACTTCAGCCCATTTTCGCGCAGCAAACAAAGTTTTATAAATTTTGTCTTCGTATGTTGCAATAATAAGTTCAGGAACGCCTAATACTGCTTCAATGCTGCTAATCCTTTGATCAATAGCTTGAATATATCGGCTAGATAGACCTTGTTGACAAAGTAAGTTTTGCAATTGAATAAAATACTGGATAGAATACTTTAAAAAGCAGGAATAAAGCTCAATTGCTTCAGATTTTTTTCCATTTTCTTCTCTTTGAATTAATTGATCTGCAAAATAAAAATTTAACAACAAATCAATATTAAACGGATCAATTTTTACATAATTAGAATGCTCAAGAAAAAAGCCACTCAATAGCCGGGAATCGATGCTAAGCGTATGCCAATCAAAATAATATGCCTTATCAAAATCATATATAAAAGGATCTCCTTGTTTATCAAGACCAATATTGTAGCCCCCAAGATCTTCATGTTTAACCCCCTTCATGTCCATATAAAGCAAGGCAGAAAGAATCTTTTCCAAAATAGCAGCAGTTAAAGTAAATTCAATGGTTACTTGTCTAAAACCCGTGATAAGAACTTCCCCCTCATCTCCTTTATAAGCAAAAAAGGGCTTTTCTATGAATGGATGATCTCCAACTTTTGCTTGTATATCATAAATTTCCAAAGAGGTAGGATCAGTTTTTTCACGGCTTTCTGAAACAAAATTTTTCAGCACAAAATCACCATGCAACAAATAAACACGCGAATGAGTACTAGTAGTTAATGTTTTTTTTACCATGCCAGGATAAGCCATCACATTTAGAACTTGCTTCAATGACATTTCTGACGGAAGAATTCCTCGACAATGTGTTTTATTTAATATCATATTACTCTTTTCTTTTAATCATTAAACATTGAGTCTTACCCAAGGAAGAACTTCTTGCAATTCTAATCTAGCCGGATTACTTATCAAGAAATTGATGGTAGGCCCAAGTGTTAACCCCTGATAAAAAAGACCAATTCGTTGACTCTTAATAACCAATGCCGGAGTTATATCAAACTCTGTTCTAAAAACCTCATCAATATTAGGAACTGCAGTATCACCAATTAACCAGCCATTATTAACAGATAGACCTCTTAATCCGTCAATAAAAAAACTCCTTCTATCGTAATCCGCGATTAACTCTTTTCGCGTAAAAAATTCGTCCCCAACCTGTAAAACAACATCTCTCCCATCCACAATTGAAAGCCAATCTGTAATACCTACACTATCCAATTTTTGGCCACCTTTAATAACACCACGTCCATATGTAGAAAGAGAAAGAAAGGGAGAAGCTCTTAACCCCACATTGCCAACCATAAATTTTTGATTTTTCGTTCCATCAATTTGTTCAAAATCAATTTCGGCTAATCTCTTAGGAAAGAGTTTGGAAGCATAAATAATCTTTCTTACAAGCTGAACTGTACGTTTAGTTAAAGTGTCTTCCCCTTTTGGCGTATAAAACATGAAATCCAAATATGACTGTGTCTCAGATGGATTTTTTTGGATAAAGGTATCTAATATTCTTGCTCTGGAATCAACATCTGCATCAGGATCCTGAATATGAGTAATTGTTTGTATTGAAGCCGATACAGAGGCTGAAGAAAAATAAGGCGCCCCTTTAACATATTGATCAATAACCCAATCTATCATATCAGGCCGAATTCCAGAAGTCATAACTTTTGATTTTCTGCCTAAATGTTGATATAGCATTTTAGCCAAATCACCAACACCCTTTTGTGGATGATCGGGAAATCTTATCCATGATGGATCCCCATCCCTAAAAACTTCGATAATCGGAGCATCTGGTTCTACTTCAAGTTTTTTCATTGCAGATTCCATACCCAGGACAACTTTTTTTGTTTGATCCCACGAAGCATCAGACGTAACCTTATAAGAGCCAGCATGGCAACCACTGCAATGCTGGAAACAACCTCTTTGAACTAAAAGAGAAAACATATTACGTATCGAATTATAGAGCTGTCTTTCCTTCAAATTATTAAACACATTAATAGGATCAGACACAATTCTAGTAACCATTTTTTGTTCCTTTTTAACAAATCATATTCTTTAATGACCTATTATATATATTTCTCAAAACATAGCCATAAATTTCAATAAAAACACCCAAACACAACTTATTTATGTTAATATAAGAATATGCCTAACACATGTAAAGTTTGCGGGACTGTCCCCGTAAGAGATCCGATAGACTATCCTGATGTACTAAGAAAGTTTATCAGGTTAGCCAAGCAAAAAGTACAGGCAAATGAATTTATTGTAAAAGAAGAAAAGACCATAGGAACACTTGATTTACCTTTCGATCAACTTCCTGAAGACATATTGGAGGATGGCAGTATTGCTTACACTTTTCAGTGTAAACAATGTGGTTCGATTTTTCATTTATCCTGCGATATGTATCATGGTCGTGGTTCGTGGCTTAAACAAGGGTTGGTTTTGTCCCGCTCGGATTACGGCTACGCCTATTGTCAATTCGATGGCATTTTATTTTGGGATGATACCATGGCGCCAATTTATACAAATGCTGATGGCCAATGTTATGCTGGCGAAAAAATCACCATTCAACAAGATAATGCCGATTTGAAAGCGGAAAATTGGCAGGGATATAATATTACCGGCGATGAAAACTATCAAAACTATAGGCTGTTTTTTGGTAAAGGCCAAAATCCGAATGATAGTATTGTCGTTTTGCTGCGGGATAGTATCCTTGAATGGATTTTTCACTTAAAAACCGGTGGTGAAATTATCGATGCTCAACTTGATGAAAAAAATATTACTGCTACATCAGAAAAAAATCAGAAAAAACAACAATTGATTATTCCTATTCAAAATCCGGAAAAGTTTGCTTTTTTAACAAGCTAAAAAACACCGCAAATTACATTATTGCCTGATTGTTTACCAGCTACCATCCCTGTTAAACCAAATATTTTGCGCGGCATTGTCGTTTGCGACGCTTCTTATGCAAATGCCGATCAGAAAACTTGAGCCCGGATCTAATAAGCCTGCGAAATCTTGTGTTGCCTCCAAATAAGTAGAACTGCCGCTGTCGTTTTCTATTTTTGTAATTTCAGGGACATCTGAAACACCTTTGGCAGGGCTGTATTCAAAGGTGTAATCCGCGCCTATTATTTCAGCCCCGTTTTCATCTTTTGGCCTGGACCATTTAAGCGTGATTTCACTTGTTGAAGCTGTTGTCATTGTGCTAGTCCCTCCCTCTAATATGGCAGGAGGGGTATTCCAGGCACTCCCATTATTAAAACTATATTCTACAAGACGAGGAATATCTGTAAAAATAAAATTTAACATTTTTGTTATATATTCAGAAGAGCCATCTGTGTAGGTTATCTTAAATTTAAAAATATCACCGGCTTTAAGATCACCACTGCCATTAATATAAGGCTCTACGCCGTTAACAGATATGGCCCATCCTGCTGTTGCTCCGCCATTTTCAGACTTATAAAGTTTATATGAAGTATTACTCCATAAAGTTCCCGGGGCTGGAATTGCTTCAAGAGTTGTTCCTGGGACAGAAAAGACTTTCATTTTACTAATACACGATGGACCACTTACTAAATTTACCGAAGAAATACTATTAACTTTATCCGGATCGGGCGTAATTCCCATAGCAAGATGCAAATATTGCTCATAATCAAAAGAATTCGAATTACTATATTCAATTTTTAGATTTGAAAAGACATAAACAGAGCTGCTTTTATCTTTATCAGTTTTTGTAAATGACTCCATTGTGTATAAACCGTCTATTTCATTCACAATTCCATCACCGTTTAGATCTGCGTCAAATATATTAGGAAGACCATCTTCATCTCCATCAATCTTTTGAGAATTATAAGCGCCGGAATATTTTGCTTCTCCAGTCCCCTTGCCAAAATTCCCCGCACCGACAGGCACCGTTATCTCTCCATCCTTAACTCTTGCTTGCGCATTATTGTCAAGAAAAGAGGTCGGTTCTGTTGCTGCTGCAGCGGCAGATTTGTCGCTATCAAATACGATATCTCCAACTTCAATAGTAGTTTGTGCTTCCGGAGTTACTGCCATAATTGCTTTGCCTGAAGAATCCCCAAAAGCAACTGGAGCAGTCAACCTGTTGTTGCTATCAAGTATTTCTATATAAAAAGATTCACCAGATGGGAGGTTCCCGATTGTAAAATTGCCTGAATTGTCAGTTTTACTGTCAGCAAAAAATACTCCGCCATTGTTTTTGCCTATAGCAACAACGGTATAATCCGGAACAGCAGAAGCCGAAGCCGCTAAAATTTTTACTCCACTTTTTGCGGTAATTGCTGAACTTTGTATTTGCCCTGATGTTAAAGTCCCCCTAATAGAAATTATTCCTATAGAAGAAGTGCTCGAGGAAGAATCAGATTGTGTTGTCTGTCCGCAACCACTTAAAAAGATACCCAAAAAACAAAATCCAAGCCCTATTAATAGAAAAAATATTAATCTCTTATTCATTTTTATCACTCCTAAGTAGTAATTTCCGACTTAGAGTATATCAAAGCAGATCAGATTGTCAAACCATGTTTTCGTAAAAATAAAAAAAATTAACAGTAGAAAACTTCTGCTGTTTGAAAAATTTACCTCGATTATTAGGAGGGCCTGTTGCGTAATGATAGTTTTTGCAATTTGTCATCCCCGCAAAAGCGGGGATCCATATTGTTTTATGAGAAATAGATTCCCGTTTTCACGGGAATGACCACAAACACTAGGAGGAATTTTAAGCCTCGATTATAATATAATCGATAGTGTCAAGAATGTTGTGTAAATTCTATTTATGTCATTCCTGCGGAAGCAGGAATCTATGTTTTACTAGAGAAATGGATTCTGACTTTCGTCAGAATGACAATTTACACAACTATTTATACACCATCTAATAATCGGAGCTAAGGCAATGCTAAATAGCGTTCTATTTTTCCAATGCCTTCATTCTTTTCCAACACTTTAAGGAATGCCATAAAAGGATTAACACAGGCGCCAAAAGGAGAGCAAACAGGAGGACATACCTCAGGAAAAATATTTCCTTCAACAAGCACTCGGCGCAATCTCCCTTCCCAAATTTCCCCAAATGGTCTTTTTATAGCATTCCCATAACCAGGCGCGCCAGGAAAAGTATTATGATCACAAGGATATACATTTGCATCAGAGCCAATTGTTCCCCAAAAAAAATGTGCAAAGCATTCCGAAAAATCGCGTTTTCCTCTTTCTTTGTCTTCTAAATCATGAATTGCTATTACTTCAAATTTATCATCTTCCAATTCTTTTTTAATTCTTTCAATTTGCTGCTTTGCTAAAGATATTTGTGAATAACTAAGAGGAAATGTTAAGGAAATATCAAGTTTAAATCGGAGAACCTCTACTCCTATATTTTTAAGGCGCATGGCAATGCTATAAATTTCATGGACATTATAAGGAGTAATTACAAATCCGACAACAATATTTATTTTTCCGCGCCGTTGTGCTTTAAGAGTGGCAATATCGGAAATATTTTCCAGGATTCCTTCAAATTTATTCTCTTTACTCTTGGGCTGTTTCAATAATCTAAACGTCTCAGGACTTCCCGCATCCAAACTTATATGAACATAATCTGTGTTTAATAAAACATCTCGAGTTTCATCATCATTTATTAAAACTCCGTTTGTAAACAACCCAACTTCCCTTCCATGAAGCAAAAAATGTTTCATTCCCAATAAGGTGGCAGGCTTGTTTACTAATGGTTCACCTATAAAACCAGAAAACTTAACTCTTTCCACCCTAAAAGTGTCCACAGAATAATCTGTTATGCCACTAGCCAAGGTTAAAATATTAGCTGCATCAATATTATTTGGCAAACGGGTTACCCCCTCTCCCTTTTGAGTGGCACTGCCGATGCAGAAATTGCAAGTCAGATTGCATCGGCTGGAAGTCTGCAGCTCTATTTCAAAAGGCGGAATAACCTTACCTTGTAATACAGCTTTGACATTCCCCCAGTGTCTGGTTAATAAATTTGCCTCATGATTAAATTCTTTTTTGCCTTTTTTTGCAAATCTTGTTAAAGGATTTATTGTTTCAATCGCCTTTTCATCAATCCTTTTTAGCATACACATTTAAAGACTTCTCGTTTTGTACTATATAAAATTTCAATAAACAATTCTTCTGAAAAAAATATAGTGAAATTTTTTTTATAATATGCAGATATTTTTTCAAATGCTTATTACGGGATAATGACAATCCTACCCAAGAATTGTAAACTGTAACATGCATTAGGAGGTTTCATATGAGTAATGCGAGTGTAAGAAGAATTGATCTTCATCAACGGATTTGGACTAAATTGGATGCTGCAAATGTAGAAGTTAAAGATGTAAAAAATGTTTTAAGCTTTCCCAATGTTTTACGAATGTTTTATTTAATTACTCCCCATGCTTTGTGTGTACTTGACAAAGACCCAGCTTTATTGATGAAATTAGATGATAACTTTGCTAGCACTCGCGTATTAAGTAAAGAGTTAGCAATGGCCATTGCATCCAAAAGCTTGGATATCCATACCTTTGGCGATGACGAAAATCCAGTCTTTTACAGTTTGTCAGGCACAAATAAACCTGAGCTTGCACTATTAAATGAGATGGGAATGGATTTTACTCAAAACCCAACCTTAGAAGATATTAGTCTTTGTACTGAGGTTCTTTGTGGCATAAAAGTTGCTTCTTCAGAACCTCTGAGCCCGTATCAACTAAAAAGATTAAATCAAATATTTAATCCTCAATACAATATACTTCCCTTGCTGACAAAAAGGGGAATTTCAAAAATTATTATTACACACGAAAAATTAAGTGGAATTGAGGGAAGAGAGGTAAAAACAGAAAAAAACGAAACTGGAGCAACAACAATGTATATGTCAGCAAAAATCTTAAGCAATGACATAAATAATGTTATTCTTTTCCTTCATGGAATATTAGATTAACCCCGATTATTCAAATTTCCAACACCATGGGTCTGTTGCGTAATGGTCATTCCCGTGAAAACGGGAATCTATTTCTCAAAAAACAACCCCGATTATTATAATCGGGGTTAAGATGGATCCCCGCTTTCGCGGGGATGACAAATTGCAAAAACTATCATTACGCAACAAGCCCACTCTACTAGAATTCTGTTCGTCTATGAATAATCGGGGTTAAAAACATGCCAGTAAATCTATTGCCAGTATCCAAGAATTTCTTTGCACAACCTCTTCTATCCATCCAAACTTTTTCGTGTGTTTAATAATATCAAGTTTCCTCTGTCTTGGCAAACTTCGAAATTTAGATAATAGCAAAGAACCGGCTTTTGCCTTTGCCGCTATAAGAAACTTATCTAAAATAATGAAGTAAGTCTCATACTCTAGGCCAGGATAAACTTGCGATCTTTCTTTATCATCAAAAGTTAATAGACTGTCAACAACAGCATTAACCACCAAATCAAACATTTTAGACAAATTAGCATCTGTTAAGCAAAATGGAGTTTTATAATAAAAAGAAGAATCCTCTGCAAAAAGCCTGATCAAGGCTGCTACATTCCCCTTCGAGATTAATTTTTCAACTCTCTTTTTCTTCTCATTTTCATCTTCATTAAACAATGCGTCTCTAAAGTTATCTCCAAGATATGAACGCAAAAACTCAGGTCGAACCTCTTCTATGTGGAAAAAACTTCCTTTTGAGCGTTGGCCAGTTTTTATCCCTTCAAGTCCCTCCTCAAACAATAAAAATAATTCTCCCATGATCAAATCATCTATTTCCAACCACTTGACAACATTTTTAAAATGCTCAAGCCGTTCCTTGCTAAAATCATAAACCCCTGATTCCCTTTGAAAAATAAAAGCAATTTTACATGCTAATTCTTCCAGCGATTCACAATCACTGTTCTCTAAAGAAAAAACAGCCCTACCATAATAAGAAAATAATTTTTCAGCAATCGGCAAGAAAAACCACCCCATTTCAAAAATAGGTTTTTTATCCAGAATAATAAGTTTAGTAGGGTTAGTTTTTGTAGAGCTAAGAACATTTTTCGAAAAAAGAAAAGCAGCAAAAGGGATTATATTCTTTGGCCAGAGCGCGCCTATAGGCGCAAAAAAATCTTGTTCTGTTCCAAAAAAAACCTGTTGCAAACCCCTTCTCTCTGCGGCCTTAAGCAAAACATCATAATGCAAATCACTTGTTATATCAACTTCCCCCGGATATTTGCACCCCCAAGCCAAAGGCCCATTTCCTTCAATCCCGTAACACCTAAGCTCCTGCCCCGGAAAAGCAAATGTGCTGCTATAATCCATAGTTAATATATAGCCTTCTTCCAGCGCTGCGACACATCTATCAAGCCATCTCAACATATTCAGATTAACAATTCGCTTTGTGCCATTGGGGGGACAAGAATCTATCATTTGCAAGTAATCTAATATCTCAGGATCAGAAATCCCTCCCCCTACTAAATGGAAAGTCCCATCTCCTTCTGTTACATATAATTCCTTAACCAAGTTAAGGTTAGAATGATAAATAATTCTGTGTACAGGAAAAGCGTCAATTAGTTCATTGGAAAGAAGAACACCCCTAATCCCCTTAATATTAGGATTAATAGCTGATCCGTTAATATGTTTAACGTTGTGATCTGAGCATATTTGAGTTTGTTTTAATCTTAAAAAAGGGCTTATCTCTACAATCTGATAATCCACAGCCTTATAAAACTCCGGAGTATAAATTCTTGAATAATCCAAAAAAGCTTTAGCCATCCTACCATTTCCGGCCCCCATTTCTACTACATCAAATTTTGCAGGCCTTCCCATGGTCTGCCACATCCATAACAGGTTTTCTGCCAAACCATAGCTATATCTAGGATAAAAATCTTCAGGATGAGTAATAAAATGCCCTCCAGAAGTTATGTGAGTTATATTAACTTTTCCTGAGGAATAATAACCATAATGTGGATGATATAAGCTCCTTTGCATAAAACGGGCAAAAGAGATGCGCCGATCAGGACTTCTTCTAATCTCCTGAGTAATTTGATCTATAAGCGTTCCACATAATAGCGGCTTCTTTTGAAAAGAAGGCTCAACGTTAGGAGTAGGTTTAGCTCTAGTATGATTAGTATGAATAGGCCCATTACAAGGCAAAAGCATTTTTTATCCCTCATTTAAACTGCAAATCTTACTATAATTTCCTATCTATATATCGAAAAAAATACTAATAAATTTCTATAGACCAACAACATACAAATTTAAGCGAAATTTTCATATTAAACAAACGATAAGTTTTACAAGTAAAAAATACGCCTAAGAGGAATTTAAATGAACAAAATCCCTTTATGAGGGATAAACAACTATTCCTGATATTTTTGATGACATTATGATTTGCCTCGCTTATTTTTTTATAACAATTAAAAAAATCTACTTAATTTAAATTTATGACCTATTCCCATTAAAAACATAAGCCTTTCAGCGGCTATGTTAGCTAACAGAAAAGTCAGCATTACCCCCTATTATTCATGCTGGGAGGAATTTTTAAGCTGCCTGTTTGAACCCCGATTATCCTAATCGGGGTTAATTTCTGGTTTTACCGTGAATAATCGGGATTAAATGCTTCTCTTCTTTCAAGGGTCATGCAATTTACCTGCGACTGTAACGTCGTCAGGTTAAATCCTGTATTTATTCCTCTCACGACAGCTCCAGCTCTTTCAAACACATGCCTTGCCTCAATATCAAGTTCATTTAACACATTCCCGACAACATAACCATTATAATTTACTGTCGGGAATTTCAGTCCATATTCAGGCATATAAACAATCCTATTAGAATCATAGCATTCAACCAAAGCATTATTATAAGTTATAAGAGGGGCCTTCATCTCCCTGCCAATTCCGTTTAAAAGACGAGGAATATGAGGCAACAACGGGCACCGAAAAACTTCATATCCACTTTGTCTTAACTGTGTCGCTACACTATCCATATAAACAGCTGCATTATTATAACCACCTAAAATATCTTTAATGGTTTCGTCCGAAAACGGCAGAGAAAACATTTTTAATCCTTCTTCAACAGATAATTCACCTTCTCCTAAAGAGCCATCATCCCAAATTTCTTTAAAATCAGCATCACGCTGACGATAAATATATCTATTTCTATATTGTCTTAATATATAAGCCAGAAAAGCCACATAAGTTTTTACTGCCGTTGGATTACGTTTAAAACTTATTGGATCTATAGCATTAAAAGGACTATAAGAATAAAAGTCCTCGTTACCCATCTGTTGTTTATGAACTAACCTATCTATATCAAAAACGCTGGACATCAATATAGATTCCCAATCTTTTCGTTTTGTTATTATATCAATAGCATAATTTACATCGCCAACAACCACCTTTCTACCACCCAAAAAAGTACAAAATAAATCTATATGCTTTATTGGTTGTTTTGATAATACCAAAGAAGCATCCCCAAACATAACCACTTGAGATTGAAACCAGTCTGACATCCTATTAACGCCGTCAAATACTTCCTGCTCAGAACCACTTTTTATGGCCAAAATATCCCTATTGAAACTAACTGTATCACTTCCAATATACATAAACCCGTCAGCACATCTTACGTTTCCTCCTTCAAAAGAAAAAGGAGAAAGGATAGATTCTGCATCAAAAGCTTTTAAAACATCAATATTTTTAGAAAATTTATTTGGCCAAATCATCCCCCTCATAGATTTGGCAAGAGCCTTATCTCTCAGGTAAATCCAAGACATATCCGTAATCGGAAAGTCAATAAAATTAATCCGTCCATAGGAAGGTATGCCCATAGACTCACAACAACCTACAAACTCTTCAATAATAAAATCTTTTCTCCCTTTAGTCGGAATTAACAGAGACAAGCTCACATCGCAGTCAAAAATCCGTAAAAATTCCTTAATAAGCAGTAATTGAATATTGACATATTTGGCAAACCCAGGCGTTCTGTCATAAATTTCATCATAAAAACAACAAGAAGAATGATAGGGATAAAAAAAGATTTCTTTAATCTTCCCCTCGCAATTAGAAGCAGGGCTTGAAGAAGCCCTTTCTTGATGCAAACAAGGGAAAGAGTTTACTTTAAAATTTGTATTCCCCACAGATGAATAAGATTGTACAGTACTTAACATGATATTTTAATAATTATCGTTAAAAAAACAGAAAAATTACATCAGAAAACAACACAAATCAAAATCACTTGAACCCCGATTATCCTAATCGGGATGAAATGATTCACATAAAAAACCGACATATTTAAAATGTTATCAAGAATAAGTTTGAAAAATATTTCATCCGAACAAGTCCGACAGGCAATTAATGCCGGAAATAAGTTATACGATTACAACCCTCCGGAAATAAAAAAAGCGCCCGAACAAATTGCAAGATTGAGCGGATATCGTAATTTCTATGAAATGCAAAACAGATTTAATCGTATTAAGGCATTGGGTGATGGTATTTGGCAATTAAAAGAACATGCCTGTTTTCTTTTAACCAATCCCGATAATTATGAGTTTTCATCTGTAGCAATATTCCGACCGATTGATATTACGATACGCATTGTTTTTGGCGACCGAAAAGACATTTTAGGCGCTCAATTAGGCTCAAACTATGGTCCCTACCTGTTTTTTCTTCAAAGAGTAAGAGAAATACAAGGGATAGTAGGAATTGATATCGATCCTATTGCTATTTCATATGCTAACGAACTTGGAATTAAAGTTCTACAACATGATGCAAAACAATTACCCTTCGAGGATTCATCTTTAGATCTAATTTTCACAAATCATTTTCTTGATTTTATGTATTGCAGTATAATTGATTCTGCCAATGGCTTAAATCCAAGATTAGGTTGTCCGATCTTCTTAAAAAGTGTTTTCAAGGAAGTTTATCGTGTATTAAAACCAGGCGGTATCCATATTATGCAAAACGAATTTCCAACCCATTATCCCGAACAAGCCAGATATTTGCATCCCTTTTTATCTGCAGAATTTTACCCAAAAGAACGGCTATTTGCAGAATCAATGCTGGATTATATCGCAATTTTGCAAAAAGAGAGTTAACCCCGATTATTCAAATTTCCAACACCATGGGTCTGTTGCGTAATGGTCATTCCCGTGAAAACAGGAATCTATTTCTCAAAAAACAAGATGGATCCCCGCTTTCGCGGGGATGACAAATTGCAAAAACTATCATTACGCAACAAGCCCACCATGCTAGAATTCTGTTCGTCTATGAATAATCGGAGTTAAATCATAAATTATTTTTGCTGCTTTCTGTTACTTGACAAATAAAAAAAACGTACTACCATATACAAAAGTCGGCAAAAAGCAGATAAAAGTCAATATGCGTGGTAAAAACATGAACTCACGTAGAATAGTAATAAGCGGCTTGGGAATTATTGCGCCAACAGGTATTGGAAAAAATGGATTTTGGAATGGAATAAGCCAAGGACAAAGTTTTGTAAGTACAATAACCTCTTTTGATCCATCAAATTTATCATCACAGATCGCAGCAGAAGCAAAAGCCTTTGATCCTTCGAAATATCTTTCTCTAAAGGACGTAAAAAAAGTAGGACGGGCAAATCATTTTGCAGTAGCAGGAGCTATGGAAGCTATTGCGGATGGAGCCTTCACTATAAAAGATTCAGAACTAAAAGATATCGCAGTAATCATAGGAACAAACTGTGGAGGAGTAAGTTTTGGAGAAGAGGAAATGAAAAAATTTTACTCGGCAGAGCAAAAAAGAATGAGCACTTATACTGTTACGGGAACCTTTTCAGGAGGAATAACAGGAGATGTATCCATCGCTTTAAATATTAAAGGCCCAAGTTTTACCGTATCAAGCGGCCTCACAAGTGGAAGCGATAGCTTAATCCTGGCCTTACAAATGATAAAAAGTGGAATAATAAAAACAGCTTTTGCGGGAGGAGTAGAAGCTTGTATTACTCCGGGAATACTAACCTCGCTTTGTCAAATGGGGAGCATATCTACCTCAAAAAATTCAGATCCCCAAAAAGCTTCTTGTCCATTTAGCCTAAACCGTGATGGCTTTGTACTTGGAGAAGGGGGATGGATCTTTATTCTGGAAGAACTAAACCATGCAATTGAAAGAGGAGCCCATATCTACGCGGAAATCACAGGATATGGAATTAATTGCGCTCCTAATAATAAAAACAACCGTACAAAAGAAGTATCCGACACCATAAAACTTGCCCTTAAAGAGAGCAACTTAAACAAAGAAGAGATAAATTATATTTGCGCTCATGGGATATCAACAATATCTGATGATGTTGTTGAAACAAAAGCCATCAAAGAAGTTTTTGAAGAAAAAGCATATAAACTTCCTATAAGTTCCATCAAATCCATGATTGGATATCCTTTAGGCGCAGGAGGGTCAGCAAATGTTGCTTCATCAATATTAGCTCTTGAAAATGATTTTATCCCTCCAACCATCAATTTTGACATACCTGATCCAGATTGCGATCTTAATTATACACCTAACAACGGGATCCCATTAAAAATAACAACAGTTTTATCTTTAAGCTTGGGCTTGAATTCAGGCTGTTCTGTAATAATACTAAAAAAATATAAATGTTAAACACAATTAAAAAACATAAAGGAGGAATTTCAAGCTCCGATTATGATAATCGGGGCAAAATTGTTATAACAGGAATTGGAGCTATCGCTCCAAACGGTATAGGGGTAAAGTCTTTTTGGAAATCATTAAAAGCAGGAGTAAATTGCATTGATTTTATAACTTTTTTCGATACATCAAATCATCCAACAAAAATTGCGGCTGAAATAAAAAACTTTGATGGCACAAACTACTTCCCCAAAGAAAAGTCCAAAAAAATGGCTCGGGCATCACAATTGGCAACATCAGCTGCCATAGAAGCAATAGAAGACGGGAAGTTCATCCTAAAAAACCATGAAAAAAACAAAATTGGGATATTTTTGGGGAGTGGTGCGGGAGGATTAGGCTTTTATGAGAAAGAGATCTCAAAAATTTTTCAAAACATTTCAGAGAATGTAAGCGAAGACACAATGTCTGCCTCTTTTGCCGGAGCGCTCCTTGAAAACATAAGAAATATATTAGGAATTGACGGTCCGAGTTTATTGTTTTCTAATGGTTGCACCAGCGCAAATGATGCCATAGGAATTGCGACAAACATGATAAATTCAGGGATTTTAGAAGTTGCACTTGCAGGGGGAGCAGACGCATGCATAACTTCTAGTATAGCAGAAGCCTTCAGCTGCATGGGGGCCCTTTCAATAAGCAACAAATATGATCCAAAAAGTACTTGTCGCCCTTTTAATATCGACAGAGACGGCTTTGTAATCGGGGAAGGCGCATGGATTTTTATTCTGGAAAGCGAAGAACATGCGTTAAAAAGAGGAGCTTTTATTTACGCTGAAGTTGCTGGGTTTGGCGCCACATGCGACGCATATCACGCAACAAAACCACTTCCAACGGGAGAAGAAGATGCGCGGGCAATACAAATGGCCCTTCAAGATGCAAATATTATGCCCGAAGAATTATCTTATATCTGCGCACACGGAACATCTACTCCATTAAACGATAAAACGGAAACACTTGCAATAAAAACAGCTTTAGGAAAACACGCCTATTTTGTCCCTGTAAGCTCAATCAAATCGATGATTGGACACGCGGTTGGAGGCGCATCCGCGGGGAGCATTGCAGCTTGCGCAATGGCAATTAAAGACAATTTTATCCCTCCAACCATAAATTACGAAAAAAAAGATCCGGAATGCGACCTTGATTATGTGCCAAACACCGGAAGAAAAATTGAAGTAAAAACTGCGCTAATAAACAGCATAGGCTTCGGATCAAAAAATGCCGCTGTAGTCCTTAAAAAATACTCTTAGGGGCTGTTGCCTGATGCCAGTTTTTGAAATTTGTCAGCCCCGCGCCGTGCCTACTGGCAAGCAGGAAAGCGGGGCTCCATCTTAACCCCGATTATAATAATCGGGGTTGTTTTCTGAGAACTAGATTCCCGTTTTCACGGGAATGACCATTTCGCAACGGTCCCATAATAAATATAAGCTATGCCAAAGGCTGTGGAGGGGAAATAAGCCCTTCCACATAATCCATTTCAAGTTTTAAGGATATCCTCTTTGCCATATGAAGAGAGCGTTCAACGCTAGGACCATTTACTTTTAAAGCTTTAACAAGGTTGAATACATCAAGCGCCTCTCTTTCAAAGCCCAAAGAATAAAGAGCGCTACCTTGAAACGCTAAGATTCTACTATGTAGAAGTTTAATTTGATCCCTTCTTCTTAATACGACTGGAAAGCTTTGAATTAAGCTCAAAGCTTCTTCTGACAAACTTATCCCCTCAACAAGATTTGTGGTATAATTTTCAATCTCTGCCTTAGCAGAAAGCAGTTGAATCATAGATAGATAAGCATTTAAAACTTCTTCAAGACTTCCATCTAAGATGATTATTTGTCTGTTACATTTAATTGCAGCATCATAACAACAAATAGCCTCTTTTTTATAATCTCTCTCTTCTGTTAATAACGTTTCGCCCTGCTTTGGCAATAAATTAATCATCGTTGAATACGTTGCTTCTAAAATCCTAGATTGCAAACTAATATAACCCCCTTTATGCCCATAAGCTTTTGCTCGAAGCGCCAAATCAACATCTATGGCTTTGATAATTTCATCTAAACAAGATATTGCTCCTGCGTAATTATGCCTATTCCCCTCAATTTCACTCAATTCAAGCCAGATAGGATAATAATTTTGACAAGCCTTAATAGCATCTCTAAAAAATTGCTCAGCCATAGCTGAATATCCCTTCTTTTTAAAATCAAGCCCTATATTTCCCAATGCCTCTGCAATACATCTTCTCCCCTCATCCTCACGCCCCAAATAAATAAGAGCATCTCCTTTTCCTTTAGTCGCAACATAATACGAAGGATCAAATTTAAGAGCCTGTTCAAAACAGGCTAAAGCGCCTTTGGCCAACGCTTCTTGAAGAAGTGGTCTTCTGCGCGCTTCAATAAGTTTCCCCTCCCCAACAAAATTATGAAAATATGCTATTTCATAATTAGGGACTTTACCAATCTGTTTTGTTAAAAAGCTTCCAAGCAACTTGTTTATTTCATCTGAAGATCTTCTGATATAATCAACATATTTATTGCCGGAGCCAGACCTATCTCCAAATATTTTGTCCCTATTGCTGTATAACGTACGCCATAAATGTAAAATATTCCTGTTAATATCAGGAGTATCAGAACTCTTAAGTTCATTCAAAACTTCTCCCGTCAAAACTATAAACAAGGCAAAATCAAGGTTTTGTGTAGATGTCAAAGCTGATAAAGCAAGTTTTTCATGGTCAAGACAACAGTCATCAATATAATTTGCAAGCAAAAAGACTTTTTCAATGATAGAAGAATCAAAATACATATAAGGTAAAGGGCCACTTTCAAAATGCGCTATAGCCCGCAAAATTTCAGGGTCTGAAATATTAAAACTATCATAAGCAAGAAAAGCAGCCATATAACTTGCCAGCCCTGAGTCGTTTGCTTTAGGATCAATAAAAATACCATTTTCATGAAAAAAAGAATCATTTTCAAATACAAACTTTTTAATCAAATCGGTGGGAAAAGACGTTATTTCAAAAAAAGCCCCAAACAACACCTCAGCGGAAATTTCTATCTTTCTTGTCACATAAACCCCAAGGTTTAACCGTTCAGAGATCAGACACGCGTTGCGCAAGACAATATTAGTCGGTGTTTCATTTTTTTTCCAGTCTGGGCCTAAAATTTTTCCGGTTTTTAAGCCCGGAACTGTTAAGATTACTTTATCCATTAGAAAATCTCCTCATTATTTACCCCCGATTATGATAATCGGGGTTTATTCATGGTTAATCGAACCGATAGCGCAAACAACATCTTCAAAAAGGCTAAGACTTCTATTTAGTAACAAATTAAAACATAATAGCGCATCATCTTTCCTGTTTAATCCCAACAAAGCAAGAATCTTATTGTTTAAAGCATTAGAAAGAAATGTCGGAAGATCTTGATAATTGACATCATCCTCTGTTAAACTATGCCTCCCTGTTTCAATCAATCGTATAGCTCGATTAAAATCCAAAAGAGCTTCAGAATAATGATTTTGCAAAAGAAGGATGGCCCCTCTTTCTATCAAAGAAGCAATCCTTATGATTCCTTCGTCAACATTAATTGCCATCCCATAAAATAAAATCGCTTGATCATAACACTCTACCTGTAAAAGCTTTTGGGCCATAGCATATAACAATCTTGTATCATTAGGCGTCAAAACCAAAGCCGCATCAAAACAAGTTATTGATTCATAAAGATCAGTGCCCCACCGCCCTATATAGTAAAGAGCTTCCGCCTTAATATCCGGTTCAGCATTAAGGGTTACTACTTTATTAAAACAATCAATCGCCCCTTTAAAATCTTCAATTCCAAGTAAACGCTTCCCTTTTTCATGCCAACCCTCTGCTAACCCAGGATCCAAAGCTATAACTTTATCGCAATACGCAATGGAAAGATCCATCCGTGAAGGATTTTTATCATCAACTATAATTACATCTCCTATGCAATCATTTGCTTTTTTTAAGTAAATGTTAATTAAAGCAGTTTTTGTTGTTTCTAAAGCCTTTGCAGAAATTTTCAGCCTGTCATTGATTCCTCTTAATCTAAAGCTATGAGAAACTCTTCTATTTTCCAGCAATCGCGTCAATTTCATACATACACCCTTTAAAATGAGTCCCCCACATTAACCCCGATTATCCTAATCGGGGTTAAAATACTTTTAGTCTGGGGCGACAGTTCCTATAGGCTTTTATCTGTAAGATTTTAAATAAATTTCATCTTTTTATTAAAAGAGTGAGGAATTCAACTTACGCAAATAGGCGTTTGAATAAATACATAAACACGGTTATTTTTTTCAACTTTTATAAAACCCGAATCGGCATGCAAAACAATTTTATGGCCGTCTTCTTTTTGAAATTCTATTTTGCCTGAACTTAACGCGTTGATATAAGGAATATGCCCGGCTAAAATTTCAAGTTCTCCATCAACCGCTTTCAGTTTCAGAAGAGAAGCTTTCCCGTCAAAAACTTCCCTCTCAACTCCCCATATCTTTAAATTAAATAAGTTCATTATCATTAGTCATTCTTCATTAGGTCATTTTTCATTCATTTTATAAAGCCTTTTGCCTTTTCAACCGCTTCATCTATTGTCCCTACCATATAAAAAGCCTGCTCCGGCAAGTCATCATGTTTCCCTTCGATAATTTCTTTAAACCCGCGGACAGTATCCGGAATTTTTACAAATTTGCCAGGGATACCGGTAAACCTTTCTGCGACAGAAAACGGCTGTGAAAGAAATTTTTGAACCTTTCTAGCCCTGTTTATTATCAATTGATCTTCTTCTGGAAGTTCCGAAACACCTAGAATTGCAATAATATCTTCAAGTTCTTTATATCTTTGAAGTATTTCCTGAACTCTTCGAGCTGTCTTGTAATGTTCTTCTCCCACTATTTCAGGATCAAGAATTCTTGAAGTTGAAGTTAGCGGGTCAACCGCAGGATATATGCCTTTTTCAACAATTTTTCTCGATAAAACAGTCGTCGCGTCCAAATGGGCAAATGTAGCCGCTGCTGCTGGATCTGTAATATCATCTGCAGGGACATAAACTGCCTGCACAGAAGTTATCGATCCTTTAACAGTTGAAACAATCCTCTCTTCAAATCTCCCAATTTCGGCTTGAAGTGTCGGTTGATAACCTACTGCGGAAGGGAGACGGCCTAGCAAAGTAGAGACTTCAGACCCCGCCTGAACAAAGCGGAATATGTTGTCCACAAAAAACAGGACATCTTTCCCCTCTTCATCCCTGAAATATTCGGCAAAAGTAAGGGCGGAAAGCCCCGCAATCATTCTGGCTCCCGGAAGCTCTGTCATCTGGCCAAAAATCAAGGCTGCTTTCTCCATAACACCTGAGGCCTGCATTTCAAGCCACAAATCATTCCCCTCCCTCGTCCTTTCTCCTACCCCTCCAAAAATAGAAATACCACCATGTTGTTTTGCCATGTTGTGAATAAGCTCCATTATTACAACAGTTTTCCCGACCCCAGCTCCACCAAACAACCCTGTCTTTCCACCTTTTACATAAGGAGCTATAAGATCCAAAACTTTAATCCCCGTCTCAAAAACTTCTGGCTTTGAAATAATTTTATCAAGAGAAGGGGGATCTCTCCTTATGGGCATAAGCTTTGCCCCTTCTATAGGCTCGGGTCTGTCGATAGGCTGACCCAAAACATTAAACATGCGACCCAAAGCTTTTGGGCTTACAGGCACAGATACCACCCGTTCCAAATCAATAACTTTTTGCCCTCTTCGTAGCCCGTCTGTGGGCTGAAAAGAAACCGCCCTTACAATGCCTCCTTCAAGCTGCATTGCAACTTCTGCCCAAATTTTTTGGTCTTTTATCTCAAGAGTAGTTCTGATAGCCGGAATTTTATCCGAAGGAAACTGGACATCCAAAACAGGCCCTATAATCTGCACAATTCTCCCTTCAACCATAATATTTTTACTCCTCTCCTTGTGCCAAAGCTTCAAATGAACTTACAATTTCAGAAAGTTCGGATGTAATTGCCAGTTGCCTCGCCTTATTCATCCTGATCCTCATTTCATTTAACATATCTTTTGAACTGTCGGTCGCCCCTTTCACCACAAGCATCCTGGCATTTAATTCTCCAAGCTCCGATTCAACAATACATTTATAAATGACACTCTCCAAATAATGCAAAAGAAGCATGGGATATAATGTTTCAGAATTTGGCTCAACAACATAATCATCAGAGCCTGCCCCATTAAATGGAAGCAGTTTAATTACATTGGGTCGTTGGACAAGCATTGACTTGTAAGAATTATAAGCAATAAAAACCTCTCCACATGTCTCTCTTTGCCATTTAAAAATTTTGTCCGCAATTAAAGCTATATGTAAAAAAGACGGGTTCCTGACAGCGTCAATATCTTTTGCAAATATCTTTACTCCCACCCATTTTTCTATTTTCAACGCCGCTCTTCCCAAAAGGCAGGCTTCATGGCTTCCATAAGTAAGTTTTAAGTGGTTGCGAACAGCGCGAAACAGGATTTCATTAAACCCTCCGCACATCCCTTTACTTGAACTTATAACAATCACCAGGTTTTTTTTGTCCGCCCGCGGTTGCGGAGCTTCCTTACGATAAACACAATTTAAAAGTTTTGAAAACTCATCTAAATATTTTGAAGCGTATAAAAACTTTTTTTTTGCTTTTTGGGATTTGGCTGCGGTAATAACAAGCATTGCCCGCATTACAGCCCCCAAGTTGTCAATTGTTTTATATCTGTTTTTTAACAACAAAACATCAGACATTAAACAACTCCTTAAACTTCGAAATAGCCTCTGTTATTTTACCTCTCGCCTCTTCATCAATTTCTTTTTTCTCTCTTATACTCTCCAGAACTTCGTGGTAAGACCGATGTATAAAACTTAAAAGCTCACTTTCATGCGTACGAACATTTGCAATTGGAACATTATCAAAAAATCCGTTAACGGCCGCGAATAAAACAACAACCTGATCTTCTATCCCCATCGGCTGGTTTTTTTCCTGCTTCATAACCTCAGTTACAATTTGTCCTCTTAAAAGCTGGGCTTTTGTCTCTTTGTCAACATCTTCTGAAAAAAGGGAAAACTGGGCCTTTTCCCTATATTGGGCCAAATCCAATCTAAGCCTTCCAGCAAGCTTGCGGATGGCTTTGGTTTGAGCATTGCCACCAACACGGGAAACAGAAATACCGACATTTACAGCGGGACGAATTCCCGCATTAAAGAGATCAGACTCCAAAAATATTTGGCCGTCTGTTATGGATATTACATTAGTGGGAATATAAGAGCTTACATCCCCAAGCTGTGTTTCTATAATAGGAAGGGCTGTCATTGATCCTCCTCCCAATTTTGGAGAAAGCTGAGCGGACCGTTCAAGAAGTCTTGAGTGAAGATAAAAAACATCTCCGGGATAAGCCTCTCTTCCAGGAGGCCTTCTTAAAAGGATTGAAATCATCCTGTAAGCCTGGGCATGTTTTGTTAAATCGTCATAAACTATGAGGACGTCTTTGCCATTGTACATAAATTCTTCCGCCATGGCACACCCTGTAAACGGAGCAAGGTACTGAAGAGCTCCTGGATCCGAAGCTGACGCTGTAACAACGATTGTATAATCCATGGCTCCTGCTCGCCTTAATTTTTCAGTCATCTGGACAACATCAGAGGTTTTTTGGCCTATTGAAACATAAACACATATAACCCCCTCTTTTTTCTGGTTAAGGATAGTATCAACCAATATAGCAGATTTCCCAGTTGAACGATCCCCTATTATAAGTTCTCTCTGCCCTCTCCCGATAGGCACAAGAGCATCGATCAATTTAATACCAGTCTGCAAAGGCCTGTCAACAGGAACCCTGTCGACAACCGACGGAGCAAGCCTTTCAACGGGCCTGTGCTTGTCGGTAACAATATCTCCTTTCCCATCCACAGGAATACCAACACCATTTACAATCCGCCCTATCAAAGCTTCCCCTACAGGAACTTCCATAACACGACTGGTACATTTTGCCCACATCCCCTCTTTCACTGAAGTGTGGCTGCCTAAAATAACCGCTACCATCTGATCACGCTCTAAGTTAAAAACAAGCCCAAAAATCCCGCTCTGAAATTCTATCATCTCTCCCGCCATGGCTTGAGGAAGCCCTTTTATATGAGCGATCCCGTCTCCCGATTCTATGACTTTTCCCACATATTCGGCTTTTGTTTCAGCTTCAAATTCCAAAATTTTCTTTTTTAGAATATCGGAAATGCTTGGCATATCATTTTTCATTTTTCCAAACCTCTTTTCATTTGCATTAAGCGGCCCTTCAAACTGCCGTCAATAACAGTCCCATCACTTTTCCTAATGATAAATCCCCCCAGAATAGAAGGATCCACTAAAATCTTAAAAGATATGTTTTTAAAATGCTTATAAATAGAATCAATTATATCTTTTGGAGCATTTTGCGAAAATATTAATTCCGCGATTTCTATGTTCTCTTTTCCTGAAAAACAACGGGTATAACTATCAGAAAGAAGAGGAACAAAAGAAATGCTATCCCTGTCAATTAAAAAACTTAAAATCTCCCAAAACAACCTTGAAAAGGCAGGAAATCTCTCTTTTAAAGTTTTGAGTTTGAAATCATTTGGAACATAAAGGCTTTCAAAAAAAAATTTTATCTCATAATTGCTTTCAAGAAAATTTTTTATCATATAAAAATCATTTTCAAGTCTAGCCGCCTCTCCCATGTTTTTGGCAAGCAGATAAAGTTTTTCGATATCAATTTCAAAATTATTAACTTTCATTTAAGGTTTCCCTGATAATATTTACATTATCCTCTATCGAAACCTCTCTCCCCAAAACCTTGCCTGCCACAGAAACAATAAGATCTGCGCTTGCTTCTTTCACCTCTTTTATCATTTCGCCACGCAGAGCTCCAATTTCAAGCTTTGCCTGGTTAAGAATATCTTTTGTCTCAAGCTTGGCGGCGTCAAGGGCTTTTTTAACAATAATTTGAGATTCAACTTTTGCGTTATCAATTATTTGGCGGGCATTTATATGCGCTACTTCTATCTTTTGTTTGTAATCAGAAAAAAGCTCCGCCGCCTCTTTTTTGGTTTTATGCGCCTCTTCCAAGGAAGATGATATCTGTCTCTCCCTTTTATCTATAATATCAAGCAGTGGAGGAAGAAGCAGTTTATAAAAAAAGAGTATCAATATCCCGAAAGATATAGATGTCCAAATTATTAGTCCTGGTTCAAATTCAAACATTTTTAAATTACTTTGTTGCCAAAATCAAGCCGATGACCAACGCGTATAAAGCAATCGCTTCAATAAAAGTAATTGCAATAATCATGCTTGTTCGAATAGAATTTTGAGCCTCAGGTTGTCTTGCAATGCCATCCATTGCTTTTGCCGCTAAAATCCCAACCCCCAAACCTGTTCCTAACGCCGCTAAACCAATAGCAATTCCAGCTCCAATATACGCTTCTCCCATTTTTTATTCCCTCCTTCAAATTTAATGCTTTTCCAAATTTAAAGACGACCCTATGTAAAAAGCAGACAAAAAAGTAAATATGAAAGCCTGTATAAAAGCTACAAATATTTCAAAAACGGAAATAAGAAGATGCCCAATTAAAGAACCAGGTATAACCCAATAAGATTTAAAAATAAAAATAAGGCTTATTATTGTAAGTGTAACTGCATGTCCTGCAAAAATATTCGCAAAAAGTCTTATCGAAAGAGAAAAAGGTCTAATAAATTGACTCAGAACCTCCATAGGAATTATAAATATTAATATTCCAAAAGGAACATTACTAGGAACAAAAGATAAAAAGTATTTTCTTATTCCATTTTGTTTTATTCCGACAATTTGTGTAATTAAAAATATACACACAGCAAGCGTTGCCGTAAAATTTATATTTACTGTCGGCGGCACAATTCCAGGAATACCTCCCAAAAGATTGCAAAAAAGGATAAGAGAGAAAAGTCCGCAAAAAAAAGGGAGCCATGCGCGATTCAAAACGATAGGCTCAATATTTTCCCAAAGGGTTAGCACATACATTTCAACCAAATTCTGGAAACGGTTTGGGACAATAGAAACTTTTTTTGATCCAAAGTAAAAAAAGAGAATAATACAAAATATTGCTATCCACATGACTAGAATTTCATTGGTAATTGAAAGATCAATTCCTGCTATTTTAAGAGGCACAACAATTCGTTCGGAAATATGCGAAAAAATATTCATTTAAACTTCCTAACTGATATCTTATAAACATTCCACATGCCGACAGCCGCACCAAAAACAACTCCCACAACCATAAGCCAAGGAGATGTTTGAAACAACCTATCTGCTTTATATCCCAAAAAAGAAAGCAGGAAAACAGAAGCGGCAATTTCAATCCCTAAGGAAACGCCTTCAAATAAGGAGATATCTTTTTTAGGCATTCCCTCACCTCTTCTACGATTATACACCTACAGCATGAAATATCAAATCCCACCTTTCGTTACCTTACTTTTTCCAACTTAAAGTAAATCGTCCCTTTTTCATTTGACTTTAGTTTAAAGTTGATCTCATCGAATTTGCCGTCGTTGTTGGGGGAGAAAGTTGACAAGGTTTTGCTGCCTTCAAGAGAAGGAGGGATTGTGTCTTTTGTAACGACAACATCACTGTAGGTTACAACATTCTCATCTCCTTTAGGATGAGACGTTACATATATATAGTTATCTCCTTCTGTTGAGAGAGGAATATTTTCAAATTTAAACTTGCCATCTTCTCCCGCTGTTGCCAAGCCCTCACCCAAGTTCGAGGTAGTTTGAGAACTGGTAGGAGATTCACCCTCTCCCAGAAGGAGAGGGGTATTTACTGGTTCTTTGTAAACATAAACATTTAGGATAGAGTTAGGCTCTGCTGTTCCGTAGATAATTACAGTATCTTTATTTGTCATATACCGATCAGCGAAAACAATGGGCGCGGAGAGAGAAAACTTTCCTTTCAATAATGTGTATGTGGAAAAGTGGTCTAGAGGGGCAGAGAAAACATACTGATATTCTCCGTTATTTAGCTCAACATCCTGTTTATTTTCTGAAACGATTTGGAGATCACCGCTTTTTGTTATCTGATGGATGTTTAGAGGAAATCCATAATCTTTGCCTACTTCCAAATTTCCTTTTGATCTATCCCAAAGGCCAAGTTCAAAGAGATCATCTTGTGTATAGATAAATTTAAGTGTCGGACGCATATCAACTCCGGTCTCCTTATTTACTTCAAACTTCCATGGTGAAGGAAATATTTCAACAATCGGGCCTTGAGTCATGATAATCGGCCTGTTTCTGACATATATCTCATTCATAGAAACGGGAGTAACAGTTACAAGCTGGTCGATTGGATTTTTGTTTTCATCAACAAAAGCGTTTTGTGGAAAATCAAGCTCTGCGCGTTTGTAAGCGCTATAGACTGTTTTAGCAGTCCCTTTTGGAACTAAGGTTCCTATAGAAATATTTTCTTGTGCAATATATCCACCGGATTTTAGGAGGACTGTATATTTTCCATTCAACCGCGAAACATCCCACCAAGCTAAGGTATCAAGGTTCCCAGGGTTCGAGGTTTCAAGATTATTCCCCTCATAAATTCTTTTCCAAGTTTCACCATCAAAGTAAGAGAGTTCGTAGGAGCCGTTTACTTTTCCTGATATTTGTACATATCGTTTTTCCGCGGAATCGAGTTTGAGTTTGAGCGTTATCGCATCGTTTACTCTTTTATCTTTCTTCGATATATCTTTAAGCGCTATATCCTTGTTTGTCTCGCCATTTTTATCTTTTATTTTTACATTCCATTCTTCAATTTTGATATTCGGGTTATCGACAGGAGTCTCTCCATTGTTGTTAAAAGGGTCATATTTTAAAAATGTATATTTTGAAGCGGCAGCAGATTGATAATCATCTGCGGTCTGGTAGAAATCAGAAATTTCAAGTTCTCTTTTACCCAGGAATTTATCTTCATTAAATTTAAGTAAAGGAGTTTTGATAACGCCGTATGATGAAACAAGGTTTATGTCATCAGCAGTTGTCCAATCATCGCCTGAAATATTTTTGTAGGCGCTAATTTTTCCGTTTGGCGATGTTGAGGAAAGCGATACATTTACACCCGGAGTATTTGTTGAAACGGAGTAATAAGGATCAATAACAGTAAAGGAGAGATTGTTTAAATCGATAAGCTGGCCTGATGTCTTGGGAAACGACCATTCCAGCCGGTTGGAAGAATTGCTATATACAAGCCGTCCTATCCCGACTTTTGTGTTGTTTGTATATTTCCCTCGTTCATTAAGCTCCTCTTGGTTAAAATCCCAGTATGTTCCGTCTTTTGATGCGCTTGTATATTTTTGAGGATTGCCTGTTTTAGGATCAAGTTCTTTTTTCTTGTCAGATTGTTGCTTTTTTAAATTATCAAGTTCAACATAATCAAGCGGCCAATTGATTTTAAAGTCAGAAATCACTCCCTCTTTTCCTTGTGCAGGGTATACCAGGTTTGTGTACGCTTTAACAATAGGTGAATTGTTTTGGTATTCGATTTTCCCTCCATCTGGTTCTGTTATAGGAATAAATTGGATGTGATCGTAAGACAAGTAATCCTCATAGCCTAAAGTTGCGTTTTTACTCCCATCATATTTAAAAAGATTACTTTCCGAGATCTCTTTTTTGACAGAGCCCCAGGTTTTTGATCCTCCTCCACTATTATCCACCGAACTATTTATGTCAGAAATCATCATCTCTTTTGATTTATACGGTTTACCCAAGTATGCATCAGTATCCTCAAAAAACAATCTCCCTGGGAAAGCGAGTCCTGTAGCAATATCTTCCATGGCATCAGAAAAATCTTCCATATATGGCGCTCCATATCTTACAAACCCGACATAGGGGATAAACCTGTTTGTAAGTCTTGAAAATTCTATTTCTGATTTAAGTTTAAGATTAAAAGCAAAATTCAGGTCATATTTATTTAGAGTATTTGGGCGAGTTATGTAAACTTTATAGAGATATGAGACCGGTTCATCCTGCAGAGTATATTGATTTTTCTGGGTAGTTGTATAAACAAGTTCCCATCGAAGGGTTGGTTTACCTGTTTTTTCTATAGAGATATCAAATATCCCTCGGCCGCCTGTTACAGCAGGCATTGTAGGAGTTGAATTTAATGTTATTTCATTTGCCAGTTTCTCTCTTACATATTCTTCCAGGGTTTTATTGAGAGGCTGACCTATATTTGCAGGGACATTAAGGTTGTAGCTTGTTTCAATTTTAGGGATTGTAACTTCAAGCGCTTCGAGAGTAAAACTTCCATTTTTGTCTTTCATGTTGAGGTATAGAGTACAGGTATCAAAAGTTCTGTATGTTGATCGACTGCCAGAAGTTCCTCCGTACCAATCGTTTACATATCCTTCGCCCGAAACTGTTATGCTCGTTTTATCTTTTGATAAATTAACAGCATATGCTCTTATCTCTTTCTCATAAGATTTTGCGTCATGGTGTTCTGCCCCAAAAATATTATAATCTGTCCAATGGTCTGTACATTGACCTTCTGCTCTTACAATAGCTTTACAATTAACCTCATCAAACCACCTATGCATTAAACCTGTAAAAGGGACATATGGATACGCGGTAATTATCTGCTCGCCTGTTGCGGTGAGTGTGTAATCAAAATCCTGTTGCGGGAAATATTTACCAATCCCTTTTGCTTCAAAGTAATATGGCGATTCACCTTCCGCATATCGAATCTTTTGGTTATTGAAAAAAGTTTCTTCTCCGATAGGATTTAATTTTGCAAGAGAGTCGTTTATGGAAAAAGTATCTATCGATATGCCGTCAATTATCTCTGTTTTACTTGATGATCCGTCTTTAGCCGAGGCGGTTAGGACAATTTTATAGTTGCCACCAGTAACGATTTGGCCTGATTGGCTGTCGGGATAATTTCCTCTCCAATACAAGCCCTCACCCAACTTTGAGGAGTTTTGAGAACTGGTAGATGAGCCACCCTCTCCCGGGGGGAGAGGGATTGTTTTGCCTAAGACCTCTTTACCTTGAGCTATATTCGATACAAAAGTTCCATCTTGACGGTAGACATTTGCATTCACAATCGAGTCCTTTGAAACATTGTAGAAGATTGAGACTCGGTCGGGAGCACCGAGGGTGCTGAACTTTTTGTCTGACGGGGAGACTGCGTTTATCTTGAA
>MEUA01000063.1:3256-5482 GCA_001771505.1 candidate division WOR-1 bacterium RIFOXYB2_FULL_36_35 | reverse complement strand
TTTTTGTCTGACGGGGAGACTGCGTTTATCTTGAAGTCGTATGGGGTTGTGATGTTGACGACTGCTTCGTCTGTTGAAAGGCCGATTCCATCGGCTCCCTCGGCGATTACGCGAACGATGTAGGTGCCGTTATCTGCGTAGCCGCCGGTGTCGAGGCAACCGTCCCAGGAGAGGGAGGCGGCGGACTGGTTGGTGGTTGGGGCGGTTCGCGAACCGCCCTTATCGAGACCGGCCTTACTCATATCGGTTAAGTCTACCAACTGGCTTGTTGCTGGATCGATTATGATCGGCAGATAGGCTTGGGTATATTTTGAGATACCAAGAAAAATCTTGTCGGCGTATGGAGATGGAGCCCCTAAATCCCCTGAAGGGGACTTTGAATTTTCACTTATATTTGCGGTGATCATGATTTGACCGTCGGCTGTGAAGTCAAAGCCGCCTTGAGAAGTGGTATCCCAACTTATCATGTTGTCTTTACTGTCCACTGTAAACTGTACACTGTTAACTTTGAGGGTTCCAGACATGGCAATAATATTTCCACTGAAACGATGAGCTTTGCCATCCGAAGAGGCTCTTAAATGGAACGTTCCATCATCTCCTTGCCAGATGAAGTAGCCGAGATCGCGACCTTCTTTGTAAGAAGGTTCGCCGATGTATGGGGCTCCGAGGATGTTGGGGAAATATTTAAAATACACAGGGGTCAAGGTGTCAAGGTTTCCAGGGTTCGAGGAATTTCCCTCGACACCTTGATCCCTTGAACCCTCGGAACCTGTTGGCTTGAGTATTTCTACATAAACATTCGCCGTCTTAACACTGTTCACGAACCCAATCGGCAATGTAACTGATCCATCACTTTTAAAATCTACACTTGAAGGAATCTCTTTCAATTTGATGTACGGATTGTTTTCTTGACCCTTGCCACTTGTCCCTTGGTTCTGAACATTTATTATTCTTGTCGTAGAAATAACTTCTCCATTGTATCCGCTCTCTTCTACAATAACTTTGATTGTATATTCTCCATTTTCAAGAAGATTTGTATTCAAGTAAGCTAATGTGGAGTTATTTTGTACGGGTCTTACCGAAACATTTCGTCCATCGTCCGTCGTCCCTCGTCCATCTCTGTTCACAAGAGGAACCTCAATTGCCGACATTTCCTGTATCCCACTTGAAACCTCGACACCTTGACCACTTGATCCCTTCGCACAATACACACTATATTGTTTAAATTCCTTCCCATTTGTCCAATCGGGATCGGTTGCTGTTCCACGGATTACGATTGTTCCCGAAACTTCTTGATAATCTTCGGAAGGGTATGAGATTGTTGGCGCAATGCCGTCTTTTACGCATGAGGCATACGCTGAACCAATATTGCCAAAATCATCCTCGGCGATAACTTGGAATCTGTAAGCTCCCTTGGGAAACTCGGAGCTATTTGCATTCCAGGTAATTGATGATGCCCCTAAATCCCCTAAAGGGGACTTGCCTTCTCCCCCTTTAGGGGGTTGGGGGGCAGGTGCATCGTCCCAAGTGTAAACAAGAGCGCCTGTGTTTGAATTGTAGAGTTTAACTTTGGCTTTTGTTTGATCATTGGAAATTATCCGATAGGATAGCGTCGTCTTGTATTTATTCGTACCATTATTCATCATCACATACGGCATTGCGGAGACATTTGTTATTGTTGGCGGTGTGCGATCGATTCGTAAGCCTTCAAAAGTGACAGGATTACTCGAGTTCCCAGCCTCATCTTTTGCAATTAGTTCTACATTATATATCCCATCCTCAAGAGGAGTGGAAAGGGCGTCGTTTAATTTCCACGAGTAAGAAAGAGGTTTCAAGGTGTCAAGGTTTCCAGGGTTCGAGGTGTTTTCCTCGACACCTTGATCCCTTGAACCCTCGGAACCTGTATTTGTAAGATATGCAGTCACTTTGTTTGTTGATAGATTTTTAAGTTGGATAACGACTGATGCGTTTTCATTGGCAGCAGCCGTAAGTTTTAGCTCTTCTGTTTTTGAGGAAACTTTTGTCGGCGACATTGATATGTTTGAGATCGTTGGCGGCATTGAGTCGATTGTAAGTGCTTCTTCTGTAATTGAGAAGTTTCCTGCAAGATCAAAAGCCTTTATCTTGATATTGTATTTCCCGTCGGAAGTTTGCGCGCCGTTTTTGGAACCGTCCCACGAGAAGAAGTTCTCGCCTTTAGAGAGGGACTCTGCAGTTGCGATGTTG
>MEUA01000063.1:0-3232 GCA_001771505.1 candidate division WOR-1 bacterium RIFOXYB2_FULL_36_35 | reverse complement strand
TACAAATCACATCGAACTGTTTTGAGGAGAGGAGAGAGGTCATCGCTTGAAGAATATTTTATCAAAACTGTATTTCCTTGATCCCTCGAACCCTTGACAGCTTGAACCCTTTCCGGAGAGTAGGGCGCTATTTTTTCCATTGTTATAACAGGCGGCTTTGTGTCTATTACAAAAGGGATGACTCCTTGAGATGTGCCGATATTACTTTTAACTGTTATTACAAATGTATACTGACCATCGGAATATGATTGATCCGTTAAATACTCAAACTTCAGATGCTTGTCGTAAGTATCACCATAAATTGTTGTCTTGAGTTTATCTGTTATATCTATCTCTTCTATATTATCTTTACCGTCTTGAGTCGTTCCTTCTTGAGTTCCCTCCTCGAAACCTTGATCCCTTGACACCTTGAAACCTTTCTTCATAAGTTTTGCGCTAACAAGTTCAATATTCTCGATTTGAGCCGAAGAATAAGCCGCTTTCCCAAATTTACCGCTGATTTTTTGCAGGTTATTATTTGTCTGCACTTCAGATGTCGGAATAGCTTCGCTTATGACAAGGGGGATAGAATTGACTGTGATTAAAATCTGTTGACTCTTTTTATTTCCTGTCCAAGACTCCGCTCTAAAAGCCAAAGTATTTTGTCCTTCTGCAAATCGAAGATCCCTTATTACAAAATTCCCCCACTGGTCTACCTCTTCTATATTTTTCCACGCAGAGAAATTTTCTGAATATTGAAACAATTTTAACTTTTTAGGAAGGTAAGCATTGATAACACCTTTGAAGACTGTAGGAGGCTCTTTTACCGTAACTCCTGATATATATTTCTTTTTCCCATCTATCTCCATAAGCCAGCTGTCAATTTTCCCCGGGTATCCCGCTGTAAAAGACTCCATTGTTATTTCATGGTAAGTATCCAGCTCGTTTTTTTCTCCATCTAAATTTGAAAGCAGTGAAAAAGATTGTTCATAGTCATCATATGACGCAGTCATCGTCTTAACAGACGCGGCAGATATTCCTCTTTTCGTTTGGGTTGTTGTTATCGTATTTCCTCCAAAGTCGGGGGTATCATCTAGGGCTTTTTCTATAATAGAAGGATTTGTATAGTTTCTATCATAAACATTTCTTAAAATATATCCGTGATTAGCTATCATTTTATTAAACTCGTCGCTTGTTAGAGCTGTTAGCTCCTCTCTTGAAAGCCAAAAAGCTGTCGAATATAGTAAGCCCGCAAGGGCTGTTGGGTTAAACTGAAATCCGGGAACAAATTGAAGAGCCCAATATGCTACGATTATAGTATCTGATGCAGTCTTAAATTTTCTTAGGTCACTTTCTAAACCTTGCGGAACAGTTACATGCTCATACCTTTTGGTGTTTGACTTAAATATTTCTACGCCTTCGCCTCTAGAACTATCTACCGCTACCAGAACACTTCCATCTTTTATTGCCCAACCACCTGGGACTGCCAAATTAACCAACGCTGAATATAATTTTGCTGATTCTGACGGCAGAGAATTATATTCTGACAAATATGGAAGCATTTGGCCGATTGAATACGGGTTTAGTATATAGTAGTCGTCTATATAATCTTTATGCGGCGTGGGCGTTCCTCTTGCTGTTACCAAGCTATATTCTATTGGGTCAATTATTGATGTTTTAGAATTTGGATGAGGTTTTGCTGTTTTTAAACTTTCTATAAAACTGCTTTGGGGATGAACTTCGTCCAATCCAGGGCCTCTCCACTCATTAAAAAGCTTCACCATAAACCCAAGTGATCCACCTGACTGTTTTATATATTCTGCGGTCAATGATGGTTTTTTGGGCGCATACATAACACCTCCCAATACTTCGCCAGCATTTTTCTGTATTGTGTCAAGGTATTTCTCGTTTATTCCGGATTTTATCTCTTTAATCCCATCCCACAATGTTTTAGAGGCATCTTCTATAATATTTCCACCCGTTGTCAAAGCTATATTAGAAGCTGTTACATACAAAGATTCTATTGGAGGGCTTCCGAAACTCTTGGTTATGTGGTCAACAAATAATTTCATCACATAATCAAGGGCTTGATTCTTTGCGGCATTTAGCAGTCCATAATCGTGCACTGCGTTGTTATACCAGACCATTCCATCAGCTCCCGTGTGAGGGACATCAAGGAATATAGCTTTTGCAATATCATTCTGATAAAAATCAGAGGTTAAATAATATCTAACCGGTAATCCTCCAAGGCTATGTGAAATTATTACGAATTTTTTGGGAATTTCTGCTTCGGTTGGTGGTCTATGTTCAGGATTTTTTTTATTGGCATCAGATACAAACCATTCCTTAAACTCTTTTTTAGCAAAATCCAACATGCACATACCTTCTTGTGTTGCAATTTCTTCCTTTGCCCTTATATCTTTATAGTGAGGAGCATTAGGGTTATTTTTATAATAGTCTTTATCTCCAAGCTCATGCGCATGTGTTATATTTGATGCCAAAGAATCAGCAAACGAATATGCATAGACATATCCTTTGAGGCCTAAATCATTGTCTAAAAAGTATTTTAAGTCACCATATGGTTCATTGTTCCCACTCTTTTTATCTTCCCATGAATGATTATCCACATCCCCGTGTCCAAAAATATTCCCTTTTGCACCTATTCCATGGACAAGAAGGACTAGATAATTGGGAGAAGATTTAATCTCTTCCTCCGAAGCAAAAATCATTCCAGCAAATACTATTAAAAATACTAAAAGAAAAACTAAAATTCTCATATTTTTTACCTTAATTGAGTTGTTACTCCTGTTGAAATATCTGTTACATAAACACCGTTAATATCACTCTGCTGGAGGTCTCCCCCAACGATTTTTGTATCGTCAAAAGAAAGTTTAGGTCTAACAAAATTTAATGAAGTTACAAGTATCGTTTCTTCTAAAGGATTTCTTCCTAAATTTATTTTTCTATAATCAGATAGAGCTAGCCCATAAATAACTTCAAAATTTAAATTTGATATTTGTGGAGAATATATGCTATTTTCCCCTAAACTTTCTACTGATGTTCCGTCAGCTTTTATTCTCCCTAAATAAGTATATCCTCCTTCAGAAAATTCATATGCGATTTTATCTCCATTTCGCCAACTTAGCTCATCCGCCTCTGTAGTTATTAAAGTATCAACCGATCCATCAATATCTGTAAGTCTCAATTCGTTGCTGGAATTTGTATAGACTATTTTGTACCCTTCACTTGTTGG
>MEUA01000062.1 GCA_001771505.1 candidate division WOR-1 bacterium RIFOXYB2_FULL_36_35 | reverse complement strand
CAAATGCTGCTTTATGGATGTGGCAAGATTACAAGTTAGCTCCTTTTCTTTTCCAATAAGTTCAGCTCTTTTTACAACCTCTTCTTTTTTTTGTCTTCTTTCCTCTCTCTTGGTCTGATAAATACCGGCATAAAAATCTATATTTTCTGAAACAGTTAAATCATCATATAGGGAGAATTTTTGAGACATGTAGCCTATCTTCTCTTTTATTTTTTCTTCGTCTTTTGAAATATCAAAGCCCCCCACAAAACCCCGCCCCGAGCTTGGAAAGAGCAAACCACAAAGCATTCTAATTGTTGTCGTCTTCCCAGACCCGTTTGGCCCCAAAAAACCAAAAATTTCTCCAACCTTTACGGTGAAATTTATATTGTCAACTGCAGTAAAATCTCCAAATTTTTTTACAAGATTATAGACTTCTATAGCATTTGTCATTTTCTCACCTCTTTAAAAGAGGCCTCAATAATATTTATAAAAGCTTCTTCCAGTGTCCTGGCGTTAGCCCTTTTTTTTATTTCGGACGGCACATCGCACAACAAAAGCCTACCTTCCCGTATAAGCCCCACACGATTGCAACGTTCAGCTTCATCCATATAAGGGGTTGAAACTACTATTGTGACATTCTCTAAACCATAAAGTATCCGCCAAAATTCTCTTCTCGATATCGGATCGACACCGGTAGTCGGTTCATCCAAAAAGAGGAGTTTGGGTGTATGTATAAGATTGCAGGCCAATGCGAGTTTTTTTTGCATCCCCCCTGAAAGTTCCCTCCCCTTCCTTTTTACAAATTCTGCAAGACTCATAAATTCCAAAAGCTCCGCTTTTCTTTTTCTTCTGTATTCTCGTTCAACCTTGTAAATGTCGGCAAAAAAATCTATGTTTTCCGACACGGTTAAATCACCATACAAACTGAATCTTTGGGGCATATATCCAATTTTATCGCGAATTTTCTCTTCTTCGGTTCTAACATTTAATCCCAAAACAGAAGCTTCTCCGGAAGTCGGCTCCATCGCGGTAGAAAGCATACGAAGAGTTGTTGTTTTGCCCGCGCCATCCGGTCCAACAAAACCAAAAATCTCCCCACGCTTAATTTGAAGATTAAGACCGGATACCGCATTAAAATCCTTAAATTTCTTTGTGAGATTTACCGCTTCTATTGCAAATTCCATTTAATCTCCAATATAGAAAAATTTCGCGCTAAAAAAATAGAATGTTCAAGATGTTGGGGTAAATTCCGCATCCGCAGGCATTCCCGGCTTTAATTTTTGATCAGGATTTGAAATTTTTATTTTTACGCCAAAAACCTGTTTGGTCCTTTCGTCTTTTGTCTGTATGGATTTTGGTGTAAATTCAGCTGTATCTGAGATATATGTTATTCTACCTGAAAATTTTTCGTCCGGATAGGCGTCCACATAAACAAAAACCTTATTACCAAGTTTTATCTTGCCAATATCTTTTTCAGATAAATAGACTATCAGGTTTACATTTGATAAATCAGCCAACGTAACAATAGGAGTTCCAAAAGAGGCAAGTTCCCCTGTTTCTATGGCTTTTACCAAAACAACTCCCGAGATCGGAGCTTTTATCATAGAATAATCCATCTGTATCTTTGCCGTTTCAAGGGCGGCTTCCATAAGATCAAGATTGGTTTTTGAATTATCGTACGTCTGCTGGCTTATGGCATCTCCTTTTAAAAGTTTTTTGTTCCTTTCAAAATCATAAGTTGCTAAATCGTATTTTGCCCGAGCGCTTTTTAAATTTTCCGCAAGTTCACCTGCTTCTATTTCCGCAAGGACATCTCCTGATAAGACATAAGATCCCTGGTCTACATTTATTTTCAAAACTCTACCTTGAATTTTACTACTCACAACAACCTCAGTTGCTTCAATAGTCCCAGACGCTATGGAAGAAGAAGCAATGTTTTTTGCATAAAAAGACCACGCAAATCCGACAACTATCAAAACAACAAATAAAACAAGTATATTTTTTTTATTTTTATCCATTTTTACTCCCAGGGACTTGCTGCAAAACAGTCTACATCAATAAAAACGAAAAACCAAGGAGGGAAAACGCTACGACAAAAACCTATCAGAACAAAAACCCCCTGAACTAAGACGCAAAACATCTAAGTCAGAGGGTCTTTTAAATCCAATTAGAAACTAGAAGCGGTTAAAATCTCTTTTTTCTCTTCCGCCTCTTCTATCGTTTCTATCACTTCTCTCAGTCTTAGGTTTGGCCAAATTTACAGTAATTTTACGCCCTTCCCATTCGCTATCAGCCAAAGCAGCTATTGCTTTTTCGGCATCTAGGTCTTCCATGTCAACAAAACCAAAGCCTCTTGACTTACCTGAAAAGTTATCGGTCATTACTCTTGCTGATAAGACTGTTCCAAATTCAGCGAATTTAGCTTCCAGATCTTCATTCTTTACAGACCAAGGTAAATTGCCAACAAATATGCTCTTCATATATGTATTTCTCCTTTTGAATATTTATCTGCGATTAACGGAATGAAGAGCCTAAATTTGCGAGGCATCAACACAACTAAGAAGCAGATTCTTAAGTTTTTCACCATTAACTTTCGACCTCAATGAAAATATTATATCACCTTGTTATAATTAAAAACAAGTAGAATTTTTATGTCCCTAAATTCCCTAAAGGAGACTTTAACCCCAATTATTAACCCCGATTAAGATAATCAGGGTTAATATAGAAATCTCGCTTACTATATCAATAAATATATTCTCAATTCTCCCCTTATTTTTTCCCCCTTTAGGGGGTTAGGGGGCAAGACATTTTATTTAATCCCCAATTTTTTCAAAATATCACCCAAGAACCTTTTAAAGGCTTTTGCAGCATCACTTTTCTCTGCAGCGTCAGTTCCAGCCTGCTCAGCTTTGAGTCCATCGGAATTTTTTTGACTTTGTGAATTAGGCACAGTATCCATCAAACCTGGACGCGTATATTTCCTCCCCTCCCTGGCCTTCGATGGCAAAAATTCGCTTGGAATATCAAAAGACTCGTTAAGAATCCCTATGTAATCTAAAAACTCAAACCAATCATTCTTATTAATTTTATCCTCGTGACCCCCTATTTTTGGATATATAAACCTGGGTAATTTCTCTACTTTTGGATATATCATATTGGGGGGCTCTTTGTAGCGATACTTACAACCGTGGTCTTCGAACTCAAAAGGATGTCGATTTTTCGAAGAAGGTTTCTCTAATAACTTATGGGGACTTTTTAAGTTTGGTAATTTCTCTGGCATAGGAGGGATCTCTAATAACTCATAGGGACTTTTTAAACCTGGTAATTTCCCTGGTATAGGAGGTTTCTCTAATAACTCAGGCCTTTGTAAACCTGGTAAGTTCCCTGGTTTAAGTGTTATAGTATTTGAAAATGCTCGACCCCAAATAAACTCTTCTAAAATTCTTTTAGCCCTGTCTATATCAATTTTGCCTCCAGTAAAATTGAAAGGGGGTTCGCTGTTTGATTCTATTATATTGAAAATTGAAGGCGGGGTTTCATTTAAAAAGTTAGAGGAACAAGCTATCATAATTTCAGCTTGAGCCTCTGGAGTAAATGCTTCAATTTCAACTTCAACTTCCCCAAATCTTTGAGCCGACATTAACAAACTTTTTGCATCTCTGGGATTTTTCAAAGCAGATCCAACATAACCATCTGGTCGCTTATCCAAACAAACAAATGGAGGGATATTTTCTAACCGAGTTTTTGTCGCAGTTGCAAGGCTTTTCCCTCGCCCAACCCCGGTAACTTCACCAAAACCGGCACCAATATCCTTTAAAAAAACACTTTTTATATCTCTCATCATAGTAACCATAAATTTTTCCTCCTTGCTAAAAAGACTTATTCAAATGTCACACATAATTATCGTAACATTGAGAACGAAATTTCACCCCGATTAGGAAATCGGGGTTCATTCAATCTTGAAGAAGATTTATATTATCAAAGACTACCGCGGACTGGTTGGCTATCGTCATAAGAAACATCAAATCTTGTTGGGTATAAATGTCTTTAGAAACTTTATATCCTAATGCCACAATACCAATTATCCTTCCACGCAAAACAACAGGGACAATAACAGAGACAGATTCTTTCTCCATAGCATCTTTAACATCTATAAAAAAATCACGACTCTTGCCAAAGCTTTTGCCAAAAGCCCTCTTGGCAAATATCTGCTCTTCTAAATAATCCAAAGAGACAACATCAAGGCTCTCTTCTATTAACCTTATGACCGGCAAACGTTTATCAAATCTCATCTTCTTATAAATTATCTCCTTATCCTCCATGTTTAACGAAAGGGAGAGATACTCCGCCTCCCTGGGAATAAGAAATGAGACATAAACAGCCTGCATAGTCTTTGAAAAAGTCTTAATTACAAAATTGACAAGTTCATTATAAGCCCTATAATCCGCGATTAATCGGCTCACGTGAAGCAGGCTGATCTGATAATCATAATACTCATGGAAAAAAAACCGGTCCGCCAAATTTTGAAGAAAATTCACAAAAGGCTGAAAAAAGGCGGCAAAGACAACTATGGACAAAGATGTCACAACAATAGAATTTCCGCCGATAAACATCCATAAAATTCTTTCCGTCACGAGCAAAACCAAAGCATATAAAATCATAACAAAAGCTCTGATAGTTCCATAAACAAATCCGCGACGGAAAACAATTTCTATGTCCATAAAATGATATTTCAAAATCGCGTAAGATGTAAAAAAAACAAAAAACAGAACAGAAAAAGGGGCGAACATAATTATCCTTACGCCTCTAAACCATGGAACAAGCCAGGTTGTACTACCCAAAAAAAAGAGACTTAAAGCAAGCCCCAAAAAAAGGCATAAAGCCTGAGCCTTTTCTTTTCCCTGCAAAAACAGGTATGACTTTAACAAATTAAATAAACTAAAAAATATATACGCAAAAGATAAAAAAACAAAAACAGGATAACCACTCCCCCATGCAGGGACAGGAATACCCGCTTTTATATCAATATTTTTTAGCATGAAATCATACAGAGTAAGTAAGAATATAATTGCAGGAAAAATAAAAATCAAAGTTCTGGAAAAAACAGCCATAAAATCTTTTTTCGGTTTTGGAAAAACAGAAGTAAAATACAACAAAAAAGAAAACATGAGAGCAGAAACAACAAAAACATATTTATGATAAAAACTTAAAAATAAAACAGGGCGCAACGCGATCATATACATAAAATAAACCCAAAGAGCAAAAGAAAGATTAAAATATGTAAAAGAAAAATTTACTTCATTGCGACGATCTTTAAAATAAATCAAAAGCCCCAATGCCCCCTGAATTAGCATAAGATAAAAAGCCGGAAGAAAAGAGGCTTTGTTATATATAAAAATCATTATAGTGCCGACAAAAGCAAACAAAATAAAAAAGAGTGCTAATCCCCGTGTAAGAAAATCTTCAATTCCAAGAAGACGATATTTTATGATCGCATAAGTTATAAAAAAAGAGGCAACCAATATAAAAACAGGCCCGATTGTAAAAAGATTCACCACATTGACAAGAGGGAAAAAAAGACTTACAAAAATCCCCCCAACCCCGGCAAGCAGAGCGCCAAAAGCGACATAAAAAATCTGAAGTTTCTCCCTTCCCTCGCTAAAAAGATATTTATAAATTAAAATAGTAACCGCGGAAGCAAAATAAGTTATAAGATATACCGAATATACCAAATACAATTCACCAAAAACGGGTCTCCCCAGAAACGGATACTCACCGTTTATAAACTGAATATTTTTAATCATTAAAGGGGTAAAAACAGAAATCATGGCAAAAATAAATCCAGGAGCTAAAATCAAATAACGTTCCGCAAGAGGCAAAGGGTCATGCTTTTTGGGAAATAAAATAGAAAAATACAAAAAATATCCCATTAAGATAGAGGAGCCGATAGGAGTCAACTTTCTAATAATTAAAGCCCAGTTAAAATCCCTTACCAAAAGAAAAGCAAGCAGACTCCCCGCCCAGAAAGTAAGCCCGAAAAGCATGAAGCTAAAAGAGATATTTACTTCATCATTTGAACCTTTTAAATAAGCAAAAAGACCCAAACCCAAAGTAACTACAAACGCAGTTGTAAGAAGCATACATTCCCAATTTATTAAAAAAGTTTGCATATTGACCGCGGCAATATTATACAAGATAAGATATCTTAAAAAAAGGGGTATTGGCGTATGATGAGTTTTTTAAAATAAACCCCGATTATCATAATCGAGGTTTATTTCGAATGTTTGGCAACACTGACACCTTAAGTATTGGCGTATTGCGAGTTTTTCCAAATGTTCCAAATAAATAATTTTATCCCGATTATTATAGTCCGTAATCTGCAGAGCGTAAAACATCAATCTTTCCATCTGAATCTATTTTGCATAACTCATCAACCACACTCTCATCACCTACAACTAGGATATGAGTATCATCTGGATTTAAATATTTTTGAGCCGCATCTTTTATATCTTTTGCCGTAATTTTGTTTAATTTTTCAACGTACGTGGAATAATAATCTTTAGGTAAATTAAAACGGGCAATAGTAAGGGCAAATCTCCCCACGACCTTGGGATCTTCAAGCATAAGAGTAAAATTCCCCGTCATTTGGTTTATAATATTTACTAATTCTTTTGACGGGATATTTTTCAGTTTAATATTTTTCATCTCGGAAAGAATTTGCAGGATCGCATCAGATGTAACGCTATTCCTTACGCTCGCTTCCACAATAAAATTTCCGACAAATCTATCCTCGATTAAATTTGACCCTATAGAATAAGTATAGCCTTTATCCTCCCTTAAATTTTTAAATAACCGGCTTGAAAACCCTCCTCCGCCCAAAATAAAGTTCATCACCCTCGTTTTGATTAAATCCTTATCCCACGGTTTTAAATCAACAGGATAGATAACCGTAATAACAGATTGAACACTTTCTTTTTTTTCAACAAAAGATATTTGAATGCCTAAAGGAGAGTTTGTCTTTTTAGGCATCTCTTCAGAAAGGGTAAAATCTTTCCACCCTCCAAAATATTTTTGAGCCAAAGGGATTGCTTCTTCTTTTGTTATATCCCCTACTATTATAAGATAAGAAGAATGCGGATTGAAATGGTCACTGTAAAAACCGGCACATTTTTCACGTGTAATATTTTTCACGCTCTTTTCGGTTATAATTTCACCGTAAGGATGATCCTTTCCAAAACATAGAGCTCTGCCAACTTTTGAGGAGATCGCTTCCGGATCCTCTTTTTCCGCTTCAAGTTCTGATATCATCTGTTTTTTTAATTTTAAAAGTTCGTCCTGAGGAAAAATCGGGTTCAATAAAACATCCGATGATAACTCAAACAATTTATCAACGTGCTTTGAAAGGGCCGAAGCATAAAAACCTCTGGAATTTGTATTAAATGAAGCTCCAATAAAATCTATCTCTCTATCAATATCATCCTTTGATCTCTTCTCTGTTCCGGCTTTAATCAAACTTCCTGTTATAGCCTGAAGCCCTGCAGCATCTTTTTCAAGGACAGGAAAATAATCGACAAAAAGCTGCATGGAAACTTTTGGAAGCTTGTGATCTTCGACAACAAAAACTCGAAGTCCATTATCAAGGAGAAAAGATTGATACTCTCCTATTTTAGAATTAGGAATGGGCTCTGCATTAGGAGGATCGCTTCTAAAAGATTTCGCAGAAGATCCACAGCCAAAAACAAAGATTATTAAACTACAAATTATTAAAAATCTTTTCATCATCTTCACCCCGATAAATATTTTAAGATTACAAACCACTGTATATTCACCCCGATTATTCATAGACCAACAAAATTTTAGCAGTCTATTAGAAAATTTCTTAGGCATGAACCCCGATTATCCTAATCGTGGTGAATAATCGTGGTTCATATTTTTTCTTCATTAGTCATTAAGTCATTTTTCATTTATATTGAACAGGTTCCCAGTACAACACAACCCTATTTTTCTTCGTAAAATATTTATTCGCGACCCTCTTGATATCTTCTTTTGTAACGTCAAGATATTTGTCAATTTCGGTATTTATCAGATTAGTATTATGAAAAAAGGTATAATAACCGGCCAAGTTCTCCGCAATACCGGCCAAAGAAGATTTCGCATCAACAGAAGTGTTTTCAATCTGGTTCTTGAGTTTTTGCATCTCATAATCGGAAATAACCTCATGCTTCACCTTGTCTAGTTCTTTATCGATAAGGTCTAAAAGCTTAAACAACGCAACATTAAGATTTGCTGTTGCAAAAACAAGCGCGAGGGATGAATGTTCGTAAGGCAATGCAAACATAGAAACATCCAATGCTTTTTGTGTGTCATCAACCAAAGATTTATAAAGCCTGGAACTTGCCCCTCCGCTTAAAACAGAAGTCAATAGTTCAATAGCATAAAAATCTTTTTCTCCCCATGCAGGAATATGATAAGCAAAAACAATCGCAGGCAGTCGGATATTATCATATACAACTCCTTTTGTTTCCGATGTTTGAGCAGTTTCAATATTAACCGGTCTGGGAATATTCTTAAAAGATTTTGGAATGTCAGAAAAATATCTGGAAACCAATTTTTTTGTTTTTCCGATTTCAATATCTCCCGCCACCACCAAAACAGCGTTGTTTGGAACATAAAAAGTTTTATAAAAACCAGCAAAATCGGCAAATGTTGCTTTACCAATATCATTCATCGACCCTATAGTTGTCCACCTGTAAGGATGATTTATATAAGATCTCTTCATAATCTCTTCCATAACAGTCCCGTAAGGCTGATTGTCATACCTAAGCCGCCGCTCTTCTTTGACAACCTCTTTTTGTGTTTTGATCCCCACCTCATCAACTTTGGCATGGAGCATTCTTTCCGATTCAAGCCAAAGGCCAAGAGCCAATTGGTTGGATGGAAACTCTTCGTAATAATAGGTGCGATCGACGGTCGTATTCGCGTTACAAATGCCACCTGCGGAATTAACATATTTGGCATATTCCCCTCTCCCAATATTATCCGACCCCTCAAACATTAAGTGTTCAAAAAAATGAGCAAACCCTGTCTTATGCGGATCTTCATTTTTGGAGCCGACATGGTACATGACAGAAACAACAACGATTGGGACTGAGCGGTTTTGATGAAGTATGACATGAAGACCGTTAGGAAGATCGTATTCTAAAAAGTTGATATCTTTTGCATTGGATGAAGCAGAAAATATAAAAGAGAGAATTAATACTATCAAAAAGATTCGCATTAAAATATATTATAACCTATTTAACAAAAAACAAAGCATCTTCCTAATAAGATATTACATTCAGGGACTGTTGCATAATGGTCATTCCCGTGTGGATCCCCGCTTTCGCGGGGATGACAAATTGCAAAAACTGTCATTACGCAACAGTCTCATTCAACCTATTTATCAACATTTAAAAAAGCAAGACATTTTGCTCTTTTGTAACTGTCATGCTCTCTTCCATAACATTGCAAGATTAATTCTTTTAATATCTTTTTTTGTTCTTCATCCAAACTCATGAACTTAGAAGCCAAACCATTATCAACAGATAGCGCGACATCAATCAATTCTAAAACAGACCCATAACAAAATAACGACAAATTATCCTTTATAGCTCCGCGTATCTCTTCAATCATGATTTTTACGACTAAATCAAAAAGAGAAGCTCTTATGTCTTCTGACAAAAGGCTTATATTTGAACCGTTGAATCCATAATAGTTTTTCATTAAAGCAACTAAAGCGCTTATCTTTTTATGTTTTATTAAATAATTTGCAAGTTTATACGAATACTTGCTGTCTGCTATTCGACAAAGTCCCTCAACAAACGCTTCTCCGTTTAAAGTTGCCACAGTCATTATTTTTTCTACATATTGTTCTTCTGGCTTCAAATACATCTTTAACAATGAATGATAAACAGCAAGCTCCTTGCCTAAATATTGACACAATAAATCAACTGGAAATTCAGCAACTATTTCTTCATTACTAACGTACTCAAATTTTTCAGAGTCAGAAGATTTTTTTTCTTTTTTTAAATTTATCTTCTCTCTTATTGCTTCGCTAAGCCTCAATAATTCTTCGTGAGTAAAATTAGGAAATTTCGTTCTAAGAGAATTATTAATATCTTTAAAATCATATACGCCCGGCTCAAGTTCAAAAGCTTGCATCATTTCAAACCCCAATCTAAATAGAGAAGATTTTCGCGCCTCTTTTCCCCAAAAATTTACTGCAATCGGATAAAACAAATATAAAACCTGATCAAAAGCCTCCGGATAAAGTTTATTATCCTTCCCCATCCCCACAACAATAAATCTTGTTGACGTGTTTCCACTTCGCCGATTTTCTACATTTCTTGATGAAACAATTGCTGAAAACCCACCAAGAAAACCAGTAATTCTCCCTGTTGAACCAATGAACTCTGTTTCATTTCCGATAAATTCGGTTACTAACCCAGCAGCTTCTAATATTTTCATATAAACATCACTATGCAAATCACTCGTCATATCCAGTTCCCCAACTTTTGAATAGGCATCCTTCCTTGACTCGCGCCCTCCCGCCTCACCAAAACAACGAATTATATCAGGCCGTTCATGATGTGCTATTTGGCCAAATTTTCTGGAATAATCTATAGTTATGATATACCCTCTATCCAAACCCTTTGCCAGATTTTGAGCCCATCTCATCATATTTGTATTAACAACTTCTATTCTATTGTGTGACACAGAATCGGCCCTTTTCATATATTCATAAATATCAGAATCAGATATAGGCCCTAGAATCTCTTCTAAGACTCCGTCGTTTTCCGTTAAATATAATTCGCGAGGACTCGAATGGCACAACACCAGATGTACAGGAAAAACATCGGGCAATTCATTTGAAATGATAATGCCATTTAAATTACTGAAAGGGAAATTAATAGCCGATTGATTAATATGAAAAAGGTTGTGCTCCGCGCAGTTTATTTTTTGTATATTACGTAAAACTGGGCTTAGTTCAACTATGTTATATCTAACTTGTTTATAAAGTTCCGGACAATATTTTTTAAGATAATCTAAAATGCCTTTGGCCATTCTTCCGTTGCCGGCGCCCATTTCCACAACTGGAAGATCAGATGGATTTCCCATACAATCCCACATTTCAACAAATTTCTCAGCTATGCCATAACTATAAAACGGATAAAAAGTTTCAGGATGAGTCGTAAAATGACTCTGATGACCATCGGAATTTCCGTATATTTTAACATTACCACCCGAATAATAACCAAGCTTTGGATGATAAAGACTTATTTGCATAAATCTTTCAAAAGTGATCGCGTGTAATCTGCTTCTTCGAATCTCCGAAATTACATATCTATGCAAAGGGGTAAGTTTATCAAGAGGATTATCGCAAACTCTCTTTCTGACATTGTAGACGGAAGAAAAGCGACTGAACTTATTACCTACAACTGGCATGTTCATTTTTTATTATCGAAAAAAAAATACCTTAATTTCAAAAAAATAAGGACTTTAATGCCAGGATTAACCCCGATTATTCACCCCGATTAGGATAATCGGGGTTAAAACATCCCAACTAAAATATCCATCGCCTCTTTTTGAGAGAGACGCTTCATTTGGGTGCGTCGAACCATAAGCTCTTTCATGAAATTATGAAAAACCTGGGGGTCTTTTATCACAAAATTATTAAAATCTTTTAACATGGCTTTTCGCAATTCTGAAAGCTCATCCCAATTATCTTTTAAAACTTTATAATGATGGGCATATTTTTGAACCATTACCACATACTGGTAAGTGTCAAATTGCAATCCTAAAACTTTCTCCATGTTGATTTTAAACTTGCCTCCTCGGCGATAAGCCGCGCCACTGTTTATTAAAGCATCAACATCGCTCTCTGATAAACGTTGATTTTTCAACACTTTATTCGCAGCAATAACATCTTTATGTAAAGAAGCAGCTTCGCCTGAAGACAACTCCATGCCATGATAAAGCTTATAGCTTGATCTTTCTTTAACTTGAATTAAATCTTCTCTGTTAGGATTTTGCACAAACTCGTAACAAGCTCTATATAAATCAAAATTGGAACTGTATTTAACACATCTTTCAACCTCATCAAGCGGCGCGGACAAAATTTTTATAAGGTCATCTATAATTCCGCGTTCCTCCATCATAAGATCACCTGAAGAATGTATAAGTTCAGGAAACATTGTTTTATTATCCTTTGAAATCTGCAGCGCGAACCGACCGAAGGGATGGCTCCCCCATCGCATACTTATAACCTCTCCGCTTATATTTTTTATAGTATCATAATATGTATATTCCCTGTCTTTTTCGGGCTTTTCAATATCAGCTTTTATCTCATCGGAGACTGGAACAAAAATCCCTTTATCATTTTGAAAAACAAATTTATTGCCATCTTTTTTTATAATATCCCCCGCCCCTATAACTGTAATAGGATAATAAATATTAGAAATATAATGTTCCGTCTTTTTGAAAATATAATAAGTGCCGGGTGTTGTAGGATAAGCCAAATGATCTTCAAAAATAGGTTTTCCCTTATCATCTCGGCCATGAACAAGATACATTTTAGCCTGCGGGCCTCCCCTGACATTAAGCTTGGCAAACGGCTTTTCTTTTAAATATATCACCCAAAATCCGGAGGTCGGATAAACTTCAACTTGAACTTCTTCCGTCACGGAGAGTCTTTCCCTTAAAGGGGGAATATCTTCTATAAAATTTATAAGATCCGCAAGATATGGAACATTTTCAAATTGCTTTTCATCAACTTTTTTTGAATAATCGTAAATCGTCACCCGGGCGCCTATCGGCAAAAACTTGTATAAAAAGAAACTGTTTCTTGGAGAGACGTGCATACATCCGTGGCTTTTATACAGATCTCCCAGAATATCATTTAATAAAACTCCAAAATTGTAATTGTTTAAAGCATCAACCGAATAAAGATTAAGACCTGCTGAGTCATTTTTTACTGTTTCACGAACAAGCTTTAACATCTCTTCTTTTTCTCTTTCATCAAAGACGGAATTTTCTTCCGAGGGTTTAAAAAAAGATGAAAAAGTAAGATCCTGCAAATTCTTTGCCTGTTTTGGGGTAGTAACAACAGAAAACTCCAAACGTTTATTTATCCATTCTTCCAAAAGATTTTGCCTGTTCGAAAGAGAGAGAATTCCCATTTTTTTAAAGTCTTCTCTCGCGGATATTTTAAGGTTTTTCCAAAAATCCCAATCCTTTTTAATTTTTTCGTACCATGCGGCCTCTTTATCAACAACCATACTGTTAACTTTTAAAAAGTGGACAAGCCCCAGCTCTTTTTCCCGAGTTACTTTATCTCTTGGCAATCTGTTTTCTTTATATTCACTAAATGCCTTTAATACTCTACTATCCATATTCTTATAATCTTCCGGTTTAAGCTCAAACCCGTTATATAAACGATAATAGCTGTAAACCCTAGGCGGAATTTCTTTTGATGTAACTTTCCCTTTTGATTTTATAAAGTCAGATAGCCCTTTATACATCATAAAATTTTTACTTTTTAAGACTGCGGCATCAAAATCATCATCTTGTAATGTAAGAAGATAAACTAAATCTTTTACAAGGATTATCTGTTCATAAAGAAGTTCCCCTGCCGCGTATCCCATTTCGGGATAGTGGTTTTTGCCATCAACTGTCCACAAAAGAACATATTTTCCAAAATCATGCCCCGCATAACGTGCCGCTGTTACCTTGCCATCCTTATTAAGGATTACATCATAATAATTATATTGTCGATTGTTGGCAGAACGGTTTAAATCATCAATTACATTTTGAGGCAGTTTATACCATTTATTATTTTCCTTAAACGACCAAACTCCATTCTTTTTTAAAATCCACGCGCCAAAAGGGACAATAGTATTTTGATAATAGGCGCTGCTTATATAATGATCAGTTGAACGAAGAATTGTATATATCCCGGGATCGGTAGGAGTAGTAAGCATTAAATCCCACTCAATTAAACCTTCTTTTACAACATCAAAGGCGATTAACATCTCATCTTCAGGCCCCGCTAAGGTATCTATCTTGGCATAAGGAATCCCGTTTACTTTTATAACTAATTTGCTTAAAGAAGGATAGACAACAACTTCAGTTGTAGAACTATTAAAAAGTTGTTTGTGTTTTTTTATATCATCAGAATCTTTTGTAATATCAACCAGGTAGGGTATGCTTTCAAGGTAATCAGGATATTCCTCTTTCTTTATCTTATAATCCTTAATCTTCAATTCTATTCCGTTAGGAATAGTCTGCGTTAATAAGTATATATCAGCCGGAGTAAAATGAAGGCAACCATGACTATCATAAACATAACCCAAATAATCATTAAACTTTTGGGCAAAGTTTGTCTGATTAATCAAACTTATGCTTTCATAAGTTTGGGAATAAGAAGCAATGGCAAAAAACAAGATAAATAAAAAAGAGATAAAAATTCTTCGCATAAATAAAGTTCCTTGTCTTTATTTTACAACAAAACAAAACAAAATTCTTGTTTTTTTGAAATGAAATTTCAACATGGGACTGTTGCAAAATGATAGTTTTTGCAATTTGTCATCCCCGCGAAAGCGGGGATCCACACGGGAATGACCATTTCGCAACAGTCCCCTATTGACAATAAACCTTCTATCCATCAAAATATCTACTGAGGTGACTCATATGAAGAAAATCTCTTTTATATTAATACTGTTATTGGCTTCCGGGTTCGTTTTCACAAATAAAGCTATTGCTGAAAGCAAAGTTGTTAAAAAAACCATAAAAAAGGTAATTCAACCCGAAATTGCCCCCGTAGAAGCCCCCGAAACAGAATCTACGGAAGAAGCATTGCCTGAATTATCACCACCTCCACCACCACCACAACCAGAAAAAATGACAGAATTGCCAAAAGAACCAAAAGGCGTTTTTGGATGGGGAACAAATGCGGATATAACAGCCTCTTATTTATACAATCTTTCAGGTCAACAAGGACTCTTTGGAACTGTCGGATTAAGAGGAGATATAATATTTAGTGATCCGTTAAAAATGGGAGAGAAATTCGGTCTTTCAGAAGATGCAGTTGAATACAAAGTCGGTCTGGGATACATAATGGGAAGCGGTACAAATGATGCCCCTATAAATGCAATCCCTCTATTTGCAGACGCTATAGTATATTTAAAAGAAGGATCATTAAACGGAGCTGATCCATTCGTTGGAGCCGGCTTAAATATCAACTTAATAGGAAGAGACGGTAAAACCGGAGGGTTGGGCGGAAAACTGTACGGAGGGATACTGGCAGATTTAGGACTTCAGGCAAAAACCGAGTTTTCAGTTGGCTATGAATCAATCTCTATAGGAAATGGCCCATCAACAAGCGGCATAGTATTTTTTGCAACACAACCTTTAAAACTATAGACCCATGACAAGCCCCTTAGGACTATAGACAAGCTTAGGATAACTTCAATAATTAATGCACAAAAAAATGTGCATTGACAATTTTCCACTTAGATGTATAATAATATCAACTTTATTTTTTGCTTTTACATCAATAATAATTTAGGGCAAAAGAGTACTTAAAGTACCAGCCTCAAATGAAAAGCACAGAATTTATTACAAGAGAACCTTAAGAGTTCCAAAAATTGTATTGAATTCTGTGCTTATTTTTTTGTGGATTCATTGAACCCCGATTTTCTAATCGGGGTGAATGTATAATCTGGCCAGAAGAATTTAATAAGCTTGTTATTCGCGCTGATTTTTTTTAAGCCTCCAAATAAACCTGAATGTGATCCGCCTGTCACAACAGCTTCAAATGCTTCTTTAGGAGAATATCCCTTTTCTTCAACTAAATATTTTGCAATTACGGCTCCTGTTCTGTCTGCCCCCCAGGTACAATGAATATAAACAGGTTCTCTCATCGCTTCCTTTAAGTCTTCCCACTCTTCCGCATTTGGGACTCTATCTGAGCTTAAAGGCAGATGAAACCGTTCCAAGCCAACTTCTCTATATAATCTTTTATATCGCAACTGAATCCTAGAGGTATTGTCCAAATCAATAATAGTTTTTACCCCTTTTGCTTTTAAATAATTAAGAATAGACAAAATCTGTTTATCACTATTACCAAAAGAAGTTTTTGGATTAAAAGGATGTCCCCCTGCATGAATATGACCGTCTATAATTCTATAGTTATAAGGAAAGGGTCCCTCCCCCCGCACTAGGTTACTGTCAAATTTTTCAACCTCTGAAGTTACGGCAAAAGCTTGCGCAACCAACAAAAAAACAGATAAAAAAACTTTAGCTGCTATATTTAAAAACATAGAAACATTTTATCAATATGAATATAAATTTTCCACTACATTAACCCCCTCTATGAAGATTTTGGCAGCAATTACAAATTAATTTCAACATTGCCCGAAAAATCTGAAGTCTTATAATATGGAAAAGAATTAATTTCCGTTTCTATTCGAAGCGCAAAATGCAAAAAACCGGAAAAATCATATATGCCGCGCAAATTCACTTTACTGTTTTCCATATTTGCCCCGGAATAAGATTTAGCATATAAATATTCACCATCCAACCTTAATTTCCCGGGCAGAGAATAAACAAACCCTAAACCAGGCTCAAAAGTATATGTATTTTCATCGTTATCCGACAAATAATTTACAATTCTAGAATAAGAAGACGAAATATTAAAACTTAATTCATTATTAACATAAAAAATGCCTTTAAGACCTATCGACTGAGTTAAAAGATTTTGAGTGTTATCAAAAGCTTCTTTGGAGCCTGACGTCGAAGTCTTAACAGAATAGCTGCTGTCAATCGCTATTTTATTTGTAAGAGAACTTTTAACTACAGCCATAAATTCATTATTTATAAAATTATCCCTGCTATAATCAAATGTCCCTTCCGAAGAGATAAGGGTATAAGTTGTTCTCCCATCATCAATATAATTAAATTCACAGGATAAGAACTGAAGAGGAGCTGTTTTAACAGAATAAATCTTAGTGCCCCCGTTTTCCATGTTTTGTTTTCGTAAATAAAAGGGAAAATCATTTTTATCTATGGTAAAACGATCAAAATTTTGCAGAGAATAGGAAAAGACAGTCGAACTAAACATTGCCAGGTTAGCCTCAAATTGTTTTATTGTATTACTATAAGTCAAACCAAGGGTTCTGTTTAACAAGGTTATATTAGGTTTATAGTAATAACGGACCCGCATATTATCAATCGGTGAAACTTCAAAACGAATAGAAGCTTCCTCTTTTCTAATCCCCTCTTTTGTCGCTCCAAAAGTCTCCTTTAAGGAACTAACTGTACATTTACCGTCAGTTTTTAAATAATTTAAAAGATTTGCTTTATACGAAAGATCCGCAACCTGAAACACTCCATCTTTGGTATCATCAATATGATCCAAAGAACCTGTAATTACATATTCAGGAGCGGGGAAAGCAGACAAATTCAATATATATTCTTTTGTATATGAATTATCCCCCGAGGAGACAAAAGTATCCTTGAGTTCGATATTCCCAGAAGCTGAAAATTTGTCCTGCGGAATCAAAGAAAAAGATGTGCCAACTGTATTATAAACAGTTGTTTCAAGAGACGGAGTAGTAACAAATCTCTCCTCTCTTCCTCCGTTAACAGATAAATTGACTATCTGAAATAAATGTTTTATCTCAACAGAATTTCTTTTAGTCAACCTGTCTATTCTATCAGATGTAACAGGATCATTACTCTCCCATATCTCTTTAATAGAATAAAGAAAAGACGGAAAAGCAGGATAAGCTAAGTTCATTCTGCCGTCTTTATTGATCGTCTTGTATCGCACAGAATTTTCAAGATAATAAGAATCATATAAAGACCCCTCTAAAAACAAATTAGGATTAACCCTAAATCCAAGCAATGTGTTATATTCAGATAAATCCTGCTTAGGATCCGCCTGGCCAATAGGTTCAAATCCCAACCCTATTTTTTTTAATTTTCCAGAAAAATTGAAGGGCCCAAAACTGGAAATAACATCAAGTTTCGCGGCACGGCCATCTTCTTTTAAAGAAGGATCAGAAAGCAATTTATTTTTTTTGACAGAATAAGCAACCTCACTCTGAAGATTAATCAAATCCTGATAGCCGAAAGCGCCATTTAAGCCAAAAATCAAATGACTCTGAGGCTCAATAGAAGTACTCTGGGAAATGGTTGCCGCATTATCCAAACTATCCGAATCATTTATGTATGAAGCGCCAATTTTTAAACTGGGTATTGGATTAACTTTGGTGTAAAGAGCATATGTTAAATGACTATAAATTGTCTCTCTTAAATCATAATATATTTTTAAAACAGATTGTTTTGGTATCACCCTATTTTTAAATGTTATCGTTCCTGCCAGATAATCTATCTCATAGTCGTTACCACGTCTTTGCAACAAAGCATCAACATAAACACGTTCCGAATCAATTACAACAGGTGAAGAGTTTAGCAAATAAGGACCTTGAGTCCCGTCGCCATAAACCTTTTCAATCCTTGAAATTCCCTTGGGGGTGGCAAAGAACATCTTAAGATTCCACTTACCATAATCGCCCGTAACCCTAAAACCTGATAAAACTTTATCAAGTCGAGAAAATTCAAGGTCATTTATAAAAGGCTTATAATCTCCAAAGTAAACTTCTGTGGAACCAGTCTTCAATAAAACACTAACAATTTCTTCTTTTGAAGAAACCTGATCGACCCCCAAAATTGAAGAAGAAAACAAACTTGCGTCAATTTCAGCCTCTTTTATTTTTCCGGAGATATTCAAACGAAGCGACTCTTCTCTGTTAACACCGGGCAAAAATCCCTCTTTTGATCCTTCCACGCTTTTTGAAGAGAAAGCAAAAACACGATTTCCTTTTATAATTAAAGTATTTGGCTCTTTTGTCGGATATGATGACAAAAAAACCTCCCCTTCTGAAGAAAAACTATTTTCCTCAAACCCCTCGCTAAGATTTTGTCTATTTTTTATCTCTTTTTCACCTTCAAACCCCTTAACGATTTCTTCTTTTTGTTTTTCTCCATCATTATTAAAAACATCCAAAATATCAACCACTGTCAAATCGTCACTCCCTTTATTTTCAGACTGTAAAACATCTGAAATCTTAGGGTGAGGCTTAAAAACCTTATACCACATTTTTCCAACAAAAATGGATCTTCTTATTTCAAAAGAATCTCCCCCGCCCAAAAAAGCAATAAATTTCTTATAAATCGAATCCGACAAAATTTTTTCCCTATGTTTAATATAAACAAATAAGGGCCGAAATCCATATGGAGGAGAATCTTCAGGAATAAATACTCCTACCCATTTATTCCCATCCTTTTTCATTCTAATCCGCTTTCCATGAGTTAAATAAATCCAAATATCATACGCATCTAAATCTGTCATCACCCTGACAGAAGTTTCTTTATCTGTAAGAAGAGGATAAACAGGCTGAAAATTCAAAGAAAAATGATCCACCTTATATTCTGAGGTCTCCCCGAATAAAAAAGAGAAGGAAAAAAGAATAAAAAGACTTGTCAATAAGACCGTTTTAAAAAATCTTATCCCTACCAAATCATGTTTAGTTGTTGGAAACCGGTTATTGGTCATTTTAAATACAATGTGGCTTTATTAAATCAATTAGTTATCCGAGGAAATAATTTTCAATTTCACTATTCTTTGGTTATTTGTATCCGCAACATAAATTTCCCCTTGAGGGGAAACAGTTATGCCTGCGGGGCCATTAAATTCTCCCTGTTTATACCCATATCTTCCATAAGATAAAACAAATTGTCCCATCTTATTAAACAGTTGTATACGATTATTCCCTGTATCCGCAACATAAACATAGTTATCGTCGATAAAAACTCCTTGCGGAGCATTGAATTTACCGTTTTCTTTTCCAAAACTACCAAAAGAGAAGACCGGCCTGCCATATTGATCAATTTTTTGAACCCTATTATTGCCGGCATCCAAAACATAAATTGATTCATCCTGATCCACAGCCACATCAGATGGTGAATCCAAAAAGCCGTCGCCTCGACCAAAGCCGCCTATAACTTCAATAAAATTTCCGGAATTGTCAAACTTCTGGATTCTATCATTATCGGAATCGGCAACATAAAGATTTCCAGCTTTACTCAAAGCTAATCCCAAAGGATAGATAAAGTCGCCGCTTTGTTTTCCGTATTCTCCAAATGAAGAGACCAAATTACCTTTTATATCAAATTTTTGTATTCTATTGTTTTCATTATCAGAAACATAAATGTAATAATTAAAATCGACAACAACGCCTGCCGGCGCATTAAATTCACCGGCAGATGAACCAAATTTTCCAAACTGATAAACAAATAATCCGTTATTATCAATCCGCTGTATTCTATTGTTGCCGGTATCAGCAACAAAAATCTCACCCAATTTTGTCTCAATATTGCCAAATGAAGAGACACAAACATCTTTTGGAAAATAAAAATGCCCATCAGCAGATCCGGGGAACCCATACTGATCAACATAAACAACTTCTACGTTTTCAGGTGAAATAATTGCATTTTCAGCTTGAGGAAGAATATCAAAAGCAAATACCGCCGCCGTCATAAAAAAATAAAATATTAAAATTACAAAAAAAACTCTCACAGAATTATTTTACACCAAAAAAATGCTATCTACAAATTCAAAAGCCCGCAACCGGGATTGAACATTTGACCTTCCCGACGTTCTTACGAAGTCGGGATGCTCTTTCCAACTGGGGTTATCCCGATAATCTTATCTATTGCCTTGCGACTAT
>MEUA01000061.1:21866-22008 GCA_001771505.1 candidate division WOR-1 bacterium RIFOXYB2_FULL_36_35 | reverse complement strand
TTTAAAAGTAACATTCTTTTCTTCAAGCTCCCGCACTGCCGCTTTTACTTTTTTATCTTTATGCAACGATGCTTCACTAAAGAACCTATCAAATTTAACTCCCAATTTTTCAAGAACATTTTTCTGACTTGAAAGCATTGCA
>MEUA01000061.1:0-21794 GCA_001771505.1 candidate division WOR-1 bacterium RIFOXYB2_FULL_36_35 | reverse complement strand
TGATTGCCAACATCATTAACATAAAATTCTCTCTCGATTTTGTAACCAACAGCAGACAAAAGGCTCGCAATATCATCCCCGATAACAGACCATCTTCCATGTCCAACATGCAGAGGCCCTGTAGGATTCGCGGAAACAAATTCTATCAAAACTTTCTGCCCATTCCCTATATTGACTTTCCCATATTCTTTATCTTTTAAAATTATCTCTTTCACAAAATCCTGTAAAAACTTCAAACTCAAAGTAAAATTAACGAACCCATTTTTTGTAGCCTCAACTTTTTCAAAAATATTTGCTGAAGTTTCCAACTCTTTTGCAATAACCTTTGCTATTTCATAGGGGGGGTTCTTTAAAGTAGCGACAAGAAGTAACGCTACATTTGTCGAAAAATCACCGTACCTTTCCTGCGGCACAGATATTTCTATTCGCGGAAGTCCCACATTCGGAAACACCTTTAAAACAGAATCTAAGACCAATTTTCCTATATGTTCTTTCATTTTTATATTATATTACATTAACCCCGATTATTCACGGTAAAACCAGAAATTAACCCCGATTATCATAAGCGGGGTTAATAATTGGCGTTAATTGGACAAAAGGAAATTGCCTGCCGGCAGACAGGGAATTAGTTATTTTTCCCAATTCATTAAATCCTCTGTTTTTTTTGATATAAATTTCGTATGAGATAAAATTTCAACTACTTCAGCCCTCGTTAAAGCTTTTTTGGGTTCAAGCTTTTTATCTAAAAACTTCAAATAACCCGCAGCTTTTGCGGCATTTATCTCTTTAATTGCCCAATTACGGCCATTTATATCAATAAATGGGACTTCATAGATGGGTTGATCAAGATAAAGCTTTCCAAACCTGGCGATTGCTGCTATTCCTTCAATTCTTGTTATACTTTGCATAGGCCTAAAAGTTCCATCCGGATATCCTGTCATATCACCTGTTTTTGCAATTGTTTTTATTGGCTCGATTGCCCAGTAATCAGAAGGAACATCGTTGAAATAAGGATAATCTGCAAACTCTTTTCCTTGCAATCCTTTTACTTTGAAAAGCAATGTTGCAAATTCAGCCCTGGAAACTCTGTTCTCCGGTCTAAATGTTTCATCGGGGTATCCTGTTACAATATCTAATGTTGCCATCTGATCTATTGATGATTTTGCCCAATAATCATTAGGAATATCCTTAAAAGTCAGGAATCTTAAAATTCTTATTTTTTCTTTTTCTATGATTTTTCCTTTTTCATCCAATGCTAAAACAAGAAAACTGTTTTTGCCAAGCTCTAAAGAAAAGGTCGCCTCAAAGCTTAACTCTTTGATAGGAACATCTATCTCATTTATGACAATTTGTTTTACTTTTTTGTTGTGAATTACTCCTGTGATTTTTGTACTGTCTTCATATGAGATTATATTATCTTCAGGGAAAAGAAGATCAAATTGCTTTTCAGGTTCAGGTTTTGTTTTCCATAATCCATAAGAAATAGAAAAATAGTGGGTATCATTGTCACTTACAGAACAATACTGGTGATATGCATAATCAAAACGATATCCATTAAGTAAAAAACCGACCCCAGCAGTAAAATTATTATATGTTTCTAATCCATTACTTGTCCCTAGTAAATCCTGATCAAGGCCCATTCTAAGATCAAGAATTTCTACCGGAGACCATTGAATCCCAAAATGTAAAAGACCCGGCAGAGTGTTAGATCCAGAACTAATATCATAATCCAAACCTATTAACAAATCATTACTTCCAAGTTTTGTAAGGCCTTTTTCTCCCAGCAAATTAAAGCTGCTTCCAAATGTTAAAGTAGAAGGAAGTGATTCTTCTACTCCACTCCCCCACACCATTTTCCCTCCCATATCAAAAGGCAAAACGTTATGTCCCGCAAAACCCAAACGCAAAAAAGAAGAAGGTTCAAATAATAAACCGACATCTAGATCTTTTCCCCTGGCAGACCCATTTGAAATATCAGGACCTGCAAGCGATTGTGAAAACAGTTTAATCGTAGTTCCTAAAGAGATATTTTTCAGTATGCTAAAATTTAGAAAATCTTTAAGTTTAACTCCACAGGCAATTAATAAGGCATTATTATCATAATTGTAGCTTACCCCTTCCGTAGTAGAAGGTATAATCCTTATGCCATCAACCGTATCAATAGTCGGAGAAGGAGATAAAAAACCAAGGTTGCTGCTAACATAAGCAATTGCTAAAGTCCCTTTTGAAAAGGGATATGCATATCCTAAATTTACATAATTAATCTCATTTATGAATTTCCCTGCCATACTTGTAAACTGCCAGGGGTCAATATTTGAAAGCCCTGCCGGATTTATAAAAACAGATGATATATCGTCGGATATTCCGACAAATGTTTTACCCATCCCCAGAGATCTTGCCCCAACACTAATACGAGTAGGATCATTGGCAACTTTTGTTTCAGCAAAAGCCCATGAACATATAGAAACTAAAAATAAAATTGCGATAAATATTTTTTTTGAAATATTTATTTTTTCTCTTCTTCCTTGCAACAATTTTTATTTCCTTTTATCTCCTCAAATTTTTCTTTCCCTTTTTCTATAGCTTCTTTTATTTGTTTTCTTGTCTCTTCTCCTTTTTGAGGTGCGAATGCCAGCCCTAAAATAAAACCGATAATACCCCATCCAAAAATCTTTCTTAAAACCCTCTTCATTTCTTATCACCTCCAGTAAAAACGGAAAATCCCTTTTTTAATCCGGCAATTAAAGCAGCAAAATTCGTCTTTGACATAACCCCACAGATAAGTCTGCTTTTTACCTCTTCAAGGCCTCCTAAAATTAAAGTAGCTATATCCAAAACAGAACTAATAGCTTTTATCCTCTTTTCCAAATCTTTTATCAATTTCTTTGCTTCACTGACAATTTTTCTAAGATCAAATAAGATAAAAACAATTTGAATAACAGCAAATATAAAAACTATAACTAAAATTATAAGCGCCCCCAGTAAAATATTTTTAAGGTAAATTTCTATCACATACGCTCCTCCTTCATTTGTTTTGCAACGCTTTCAGATTCTTCTTTGCCTTTTTCAAAAGCGTAGGCAAACGCATCTCCCAATTCATCAATATTAAAATTTTTAAGTTTTTCTTTCAATTTTTGTTTCAAATCTTCGCCGACCAAAGGAGCAAATAAAACTCCCAAAGCAATACCGACTAAACCTCCTAATAACAAGCCTTTAAATAAACTCGAGTCAGACTTAAGTTCAGTCTCCACTTTTTCCCTCCCCTTGTTAGTTCTTGATGTTAGCACAAGGATAAGAACCTAACATTTTATAAAACGCAACTTTTGATTTTACCATTGATAAAGCTCTTTTTATCTCTTTATCATTATGATGGCCTTGAAAATCAAGAAAGAAATAGTAATCTCCAAGGGCTTTTTTTGAAGGCCGTGATTCTATTTTTGTAAGATTTATATTGCGACAGGCAAATTCCAAAAGGACATCATGTAAACCTCCGGGGGTATCTTTTGGCAAAGAAAATACAATAGATGTTTTATCTTTTCCTGATTCTTTAGAGTCTTTCTTGGTCAAGACAACAAAACGTGTTTGATTGTCCTTCGCATTTATTTTTCTTGCAACAATTGTTAGTCCATAAAGTTTTGAGGCAGCAATGTTTCCAATTGCAGCAAATATATTCCCTTTTATTTTGCCATGGGATATAACTTTTTCTCCAAGAGATAAAGCTACTTGTCTTGCCGCTTCAGAAGTGGAATAAGCCAGGTGAAGTTTAGCTTTTGGAAGATTCTTTCTTAAAAAGTTTTTGCATTGTTCAATAGGTTGAGGGTGTGAAATAATATCCGTAATTTCATCCATACGGATTCCCTTTTGAGCAAGTAAATAATGATAAACGGGAAGAATAATTTCCTGACTAATTTTCAAATTAACTTCTTTTGCAAGCATATCGGTTACAATACCAATTGTGCCATCGATTGAATTTTCAATCGGTACAATGGCAGAATCGATTCTTTTTTTATCGGCAGCCAAGAGAAGATCATGAATTGTATTAAAAGGAACTAATTTTATATCGCTAACAATTTTCTTCTGGTAAATTTTGCCGGCTTCTTCAGAAAAAGTTCCTTCAGGTCCCAAATATCCTACTCTCATTATTACACCTTCCATCTATAAAAATTCAATCTAGAGATAGTAACAAATTGTAACAAAAAGCGGAAAACATAACAACAATTAACCAAGTAATGTTGCAAACGTTCAAAACAAACCCCAACTATCATAATCGGAGTTTATTTCAAAAAACTGACAAGTTACTTAACTAATCTGGATTGTTTTTATTTTTGATTCTTTTAACATTTGCAAAGCTAGCTTATCAGGATATCCTCCGGAATAAACAAGCCGTATTATACCAGCGTTTATCATCATCTTTACACAAATTACGCACGGCTGATATGTGCAATAAAGAATTCCTCCTTCTATTTTTACTCCATAAACAGACGCCTGGATAATGGCGTTTTGCTCCGCGTGCAGACCCCTGCATAATTCATGTCTTTGGCCCGATGGTACTTTTAATTTTTTGCGAATGCAAGTTGAACTTGTGCAGTGGGAAAAATCTTTTGGCGCGCCATTATAACCTGTAGCTAAAATTCTGTTTTCTTTTACTATAATAGCTCCAACTTTTCTCTTTACACAAGTTGCACGGGTCGACACATCCTGTGTAATTTTCATGAAATAGTCATCCCATGAAGGTCTTTTGGACATTATAATTTCCTTGATATTACACTCTTTGCCGCTTTTATTATATCTTGAGTAGTTAGCCCGTATTTGACAAGAAGCTCGTGTGGTTTTCCGGATTCTCCAAATGTATCTTTTATTCCTACTCTTTTTACCGGAACAGGATGATTTTCTGAAAGAATTTCAGAAACAGCGCTCCCCAATCCTCCGATGATAGAATGTTCTTCAGCCGTTACTACTGCACCTGTTTTTTGAGCGCTTTTAATTACAATATTTTTGTCCAACGGCTTTATTGTGTGAATATTTATAATCTCCGCGCTGATATTTTCCTTTTCAAGTTCGTATGCCGCATCAAGAGCCATTGAAACCATAATGCCACATGCAAAAATAGTCACATCACTACCTTTGCGCATAATAACCCCTTTCCCTATTTTAAATTTATATTCTTCATTTGCATAAACAATCGGGGTTGCAAGTCTTGATAGTCTGACATATACAGGTCCTGTGAATTTGGATACTGCCATTATTGTTTTTTTTGCTTCAACTGCATCTGCAGGAACAATCACAGTCATGTTGGGAATTGCCCGTATAATAGCAATATCCTCATTTGCCTGATGGGAGGCGCCGTCTTCTCCCGTTGTAATCCCTCCATGCGTAACAACTATTTTAACATTTAGTCTGGTATAGGCACACGACATCCTTATTTGATCCCAGGTGCGACCCGAACCGAAGACGGCAAAAGTGGAAGCAAAAGCAATTTTGCCGGAAGCTGCAAGGCCTGCCGCAGTGCCGATCATATCTTGCTCAGCTATACCGATATCAAAAAACCTGTCAGGAAACTCTTTCCTAAAAAGAGCTGTTTTTGTAGATACGGCAAGATCGGCATCAAGTACAACTACATCTTTGTTTTTTTTGCCAAGCTCTACAAGCGCCTTTCCATATGCGTCACGTGTCGCTTCTAATTTTTTATCACTTGTCATGTAAAACTATTTTGCAAAGCTGCTGCAATGCTATCTCCTTTTCTTGTTCTGTGGGAGCCTTTCCGTGGTAATCAAGGGGCTTCTCTTCCATAAATGAGACCCCTTTCCCTTTGACCGTATCCGCGATTACAACAGAGGGTTTCCCCTTGTTTTTTTCAGCTTTTTCAAAAGCTTCAATAATAGATTTTATGGAGTGCCCATCACATCGAATGACATTCCATTTAAATGCTTTGAATTTATCATCCAGCGGCTGGATACATTTTATGTCGGAAACTTTCCCGTCTATTTGATGTTCGTTATGGTCAACAATCGCAGTAACATTATCTAGTTTGTAATGTCCTGCTGTCATAGCCGCTTCCCAAACCTGTCCCTCCTGACATTCCCCATCCCCCATCAAACAATAAACACGATAATTTTTCTTATCTAGCCTTCCTGCTAGTGCCATCCCATTTGCGGCAGAGAGCCCCTGTCCCAAAGAACCTGTCGACATTTCGATTCCAGGAAGAGAGAGCATATCGATATGTCCCTGCAAAGAGCTTCCTATTTGACGAAGTGTTTTTAGATATTTTTTAGGAAAATAACCGGCTTCTGCAAGCGCTGCATATAACACAGGAGACGCGTGCCCTTTTGACATAACAAATCGATCCCTGTCAGGCCAATTTGGTTCTTTTGGCTTATGATTTAATTTGTAAAAATAAAGTGTTGCAACAATGTCTGCGGCAGAAAGTGATCCTCCGGGATGACCGGAAGCAGCCAAACATATCATTTCTATGATATGCTGACGAAGAAGATTGGCTTTTGATTCAATCTCATTTATTTTTTCTTGTGATACCATAAAGAAATTTTATCATAAATTTATTCATCAGTCGATAAATTTAACTTCGGGCTCTAAAAAAATCTTAAACTTTTCTTTAACTTTTTTTACTACATATCTTGACAATTTTTCAACATCATTAAAAGAGGCATTGCCTAAATTAACAATAAAATTAGAATGCTTTAAGGAGACTTGCGCATCTCCAACTCTTGCTCCCTTACATCCAGCAGATTCAATAAGTCTTGCAGCAAAGTCTCCTTTGGGATTTTTAAAAAAAGATCCCGCGGATGGCAAATCATACGGTTGTTTTTTAAGTTTGTCTTTAAGTATTTTTTTGATTTTTTCTTTAATTTTCGCAGAATTTCCTTTTTTAAAAATGAATTCTGCTTTTGTAATAATCCAGTTTTTTTCCTGAAAAAGACTGCCACGATAAGAAAAGCCACATTTTTTTCTTGCTAAAATAAATTCTTTGCCATCACTATCAACAACCCAAACCCTCTTTACAAGGTTTCCTATGGTTTTATTTAATTGACCTGCGTTCATATAAAGAGCGCCACCAATTGTTCCCGGGATTCCCGATAAAAACTCAAACCCTGCTAGATTATTTTCCACGGAAAAGTTAAGCAAAGCAGTTAATTTTGTGCCTGCCTCAACAATAAGAGAACGTCCTTTTATTTGGATACCTTTTGATTCAAGCTTTACGATAATTCCATCAAAACGCTTATTCGAAAACAAAACATTTGATCCGCAACCTAAAATAAAAACTTTAAGTCTTTCTTTTTGAGCAAATTTAAAAACATACTGTATATCTTTTAGTCTTTTAACCGTACAAAAATATTTTGCATAACCACCTACACGAAAAGTTGTATGTTTTGAAAGGAGTTCGTTTCTTTTAAATTTCATGACTCGGCTCTTATTTTTAATCTGGAAATAATTTCTTTGGCAATAGTATTTATATCTCCGGCTCCCATTATCAAAACCATATCGCCTTTTTTTAATTCTTTTATAAGTTTTTCCGGTATCTCTTCTTTTCTGGCAATATAAGAAACTTCCTGATGATTCTTCACTTCATCAAAAATAAGTTTTCCACTTACTTCTTTTATCTTTTGTTCTCCTGCGCTATAAATATCAGTTAAAATAACTATGTCCGCATTTAAAAAAGCTTCGCCGAATTCTTTAAAAAGATTTAATGTCCTTGTATATCGATGCGGTTGAAATACTGAAATAATTCTCTTGCCTTTCCAGCATTTTTTTGCCGCTGCAATAGTTGCCTTTATCTCGGTTGGATGATGAGCATAATCATCTACAATTACAATACCATCAACTTCTCCGACAATTTGAAAGCGTCTTTTAGCGTTAGAGAACGAATGCAAAGTTGATGCAATAGATGAAAAGGGAATACCCGCTTCATAAGAAACAACAATTGCGCCAAGAGAATTTGTAATATTCTGCTCACCCGGAATAGGCAGCCGTACATGCCCTAAAGGTTTATCTTTATATACAACTTCAAAAGTTGATCCTCCTTCTTCAAATGCAATATTTCTGGCATAAATATCGGGATTGTCTTTTATCCCATAAGTAATCTTTTTTAACTGGGTTTTATCCGTAAGAGCCTTTAATTCAAGGCAATCAGTGCCAACAACCAGTAAACCACTAGGATCTGTTTTATTAATAAATTCATTAAAAACTTTTTTTAAGTTTTCGATATCACCGAAATATTCCATATGGTCAGGTTCCATATTAGTTAAAACAGTAATATTAGGATTAAGTTCCAAAAAAGATCCATCACTTTCATCGGCTTCCGCTATACAATACAAACCTTTCCCCAATCTTGCATTCCCATCAACATAGTCTGTTTCCCCGCCAATTAAATAAGTAGGGTCAAGCCCTCCTTCAAGAAATATTTTTGATATCATTGAAGTAGTGGTTGTTTTTCCATGTGTTCCGGCAAGGGCAATGCTAAATTTAAATTTACTCATAATCCATGAAAGCATTTCTGCCCTTCTGATTATCGGAATTCCGTTTGATTTTGCTTCCGCAAATTCTACATTATCTGGCGATATAGCCGAAGAATATACAACTAAATCAGCTGCGCGGATATTGCTCGTATTGTGTTCAATAAAAACTTTAATTCCAAGATCTCTTAAACGGATAGTATTGCTTGATTCTTTGGCGTCGGAACCAAATACTTCAAATCCCATCTGATGAAGAATTTTCGCGATTGCAGATACGCCACAACCCCCAATACCTATAAGAAAGATTTTTTTACATCTGTCTATATCAGTTAATTTCATAAATTAGATCAACTATCTCCTCTGCCGCCGTCTTTTTCGCAAATTTCAATGCATTATCAGACATTGCATTTAATTTTTTTTCATTATGTATTAATTCGTCAATAACATTAAACAATTTTCCGATGTCTTTCTCAAAAATCAAAATGCCCGCGCCTTTTTCTTCCACAATCCTGGCATTTAAATCCTGATGTCCTTCGGCTGAATAAGGAAAAGGGATCAAGATTGAAGGAATCCCAAGAATTAAGAATTCGGCAATTGCAGTTGCTCCAGCACGACTTATAACCAAATCGCAACCCGAAAGCCCTTCTTCTATATTATACATATAAGGGAGCGGATGATAAAACGGAAAAGGAGTGAGGTCTTGCTTTTCAATTAAAGGAGTAAAATCTCTATCCCCAACTAAATGTATTATTTCTACATTTTCTTTTTTAAATCTATCAATATTTTTAATGATTGTTTTATTTAAAACAAGCGCTCCCTGACTCCCCCCCATTATTAGGATTTTCTTTTTTTTGTTTGTATGTTCCATCTGTATATTTTTTATTCTCCGCCTAACCGGATTGCCTAATACCTTCCCAAAAATAAATTTTAAGGACTCTTCAAAAGAAAGAATTGTTGCATCTACAAACCTTGACAATACGCGGCTTACAAATCCCGGCAAGACGTTTTGTTCATGCAAAATAGTTTTTATTTTAAGTACTTTGGCCGCAAATGCCACAGGAAAACTTAAATATCCTCCTGTTAAAAAGACAATATCCGGTTTAAATTTGATGAGATGATAAAGAGCTTGAAAAAAGCCTATCAGAACAATAAACACCGCAGAAACGGATTGATAAGAAATCTTTCTTTTAAGTCCTCTTGCCCATATTGTTTTACAGGGGAACCCTTCTTTAGTAATTATTTTTCTGCCTAAACCATCTCTACTTGTTAGAAATAAAATATTGTTGGATTGTAAAGGATCAGATTTTTGATCCCTTTTTGATAATTCTTCCGCAATTGCTATTCCTGGATATATATGTCCTCCTGTCCCGCCCGCGGCAATTATAATTTTCATATAAGTTATGGTTTATTAACTACCTTTAGTCCATTTGCTTCCATATGAGGTATCTTCTATAACTATACCACGAGCAGAAAGCATATTTCTAATTTCATCGGCCAAAGCAAAATTTTTCATTTTTCGCGCTTCATTACGCTGATTGATGAGTATTTCTATATCTTCAACATCAGGGTCTTGAAATGTTTTATTAATAAGCAATATGCCCAAAGTATTGAAAAATTCAAACAAAAGGTTTTTGTATTTTTTTAAGGATTCCGTATCAATTTTATCTTTTTTTATATGACCGTTTATGAAGTGAATAAATTCAAAAGCTGTGCCTATTGCCTGCGCTGTATTAAAATCATCGTCCATTGCTGCAATAAATTTATTTTTAAAAATTGCTAGTTCATCTTCCGTTTCTGCAACTTCAAGCTCATCTTCAGGCTCGCGAACTTTATTGATTAAAAAATCTAAACCGGCAACAGTTTTTATTATTTTTTCATAAGCGGATTTTGTTTCATTTAACTGTTCATCAGAAAAATTAATCGGGCTCCTGTAATGAGTCATGAGTAAAAAAAGACGAATAACCATAGGATCATATTTATTAAGAATATCTTTCATTGAAAAGAAATTGCCAAGTGATTTTGACATTTTTTGTTGATTGATATTTACAAACCCATTATGCATCCAATATTTAACATACGGTTTTTTATTGGTCAATGCTTCTGTTTGAGCAATTTCATTCTCATGATGAGGAAAAGTTAAATCAAGTCCGCCACCATGAATATCAAATTGATCTCCCAAATATTTGGTTGACATTACAGAACATTCAATATGCCAACCAGGTCTTCCCTTTCCCCACGGCGAAGTCCAAGATGGTTCTCCTTCTTTAGCCCCTTTCCATAAAGCAAAATCAAGTGGATCTTTTTTGCGGGCGTCAATTTCAACTCTTACGCCTGCTTTCATATCTTTTAATTTACGTTTCGAAAGTTTTCCGTAATCTTCAAATTTTGAAACTTCAAAATAGACATCATTATCTACCACATATGCGTACCCTTTTTTAATAAGCCCTTTTATCCAGTCAATCATTTCCTGTATATGTTCTGTCGCTTTAGGATAAACAGTCGCACGTTTAACATTTAAGATGTCCATAATATCAAAGTAAGAATCGATGTGCCTTTCAGTAATTTCTTTGCATTTTTCCTGTATTGTTTTATTCTCGGATTTAGGGTTTAGGCTTTCGGATTTTTTAATTATTTTGTCATCAATATCGGTAAAATTTTGAACATAATCAACTTCATATCCTAAATATTCAAAATACCTTCTTACAACATCAAAAACGACATAGACTCGAGCATGTCCAAGATGAGTTTCATCATAAGGGGTAATACCGCAAACATACATTCTTATTTTTTGCGGATTTAAAGCTTCAAACTCTTGCGATGAATGGGTTAAATCATTATAAATCTTAAGAGCCAATTTTATCCTCTATCTTTTTAATTCTTTTTTCAAGGTCACCAACTATATCAGGAAGATCGGCATGAGCCAAAGTTTCAATCCTTTTTCCTTCGCGGACAATGACACGGGCAGGATTCCCAACTATGGTTGAATTTTGTGGAACACTTTTTGTAACAACAGCTCCGGCGCCAACTCTTGAATTGTCAGCTATAATAATATTCCCTAAAATTATGGCGGAAGCGCCAATTACAACCCCATTTCCAATAGTAGGATGCCTCTTTCCTTTTTCTTTACCTGTTCCTCCCAATGTAACTCCCTGATATATTGTTACGTCATCCCCGATAACCGCTGTTTCTCCTATTACGACTCCATTTCCATGATCAATAAAAAATCTTTTTCCGATTTTAGCTCCTGGATGTATCTCTATTAAAGTAAGTAATCTTGAAATTTGGGAAATAAACCTTGGAATAACAGGGATTTTAAGTGAATACAAAAAATGGGCTATGCGATGAAACACCATCGCCCATAAACCTTGATACAACAAAACTTCAAATATATTTGCTGCAGCAGGATCACGGTTAAAAATTGTTTTTATTCCATCAAACATTTTTCCCTCAGTTACTATTATACACTAAAACAGACCACAGACTACAATCAGCAGTCGAAGATAAGGTCAAAAAGAAACTAGTCAGCGGTTGATCATTTCACGAGATCCTGCAGCGTATCAAGTTGTTTCGGAGAACCAAATGCCACCAGAATATCACCAACTTCAAGTTTTGATTCAGCAACAGGTTGTAAAATAAAAGATCCATTTGGCCGTTTTATTGCAGCAATATGAGCTCCCGTCCTCTTCCTCAATTGTGATTCTCCTATATTTTTTCCCGCCACCCCACTCTTATCATAAACATATAACTCTCTTACTTCAAATTTTAAATGATCACCATCTAACGCTTTGTCGATAAAATCGGTAGCTACCGGTCGCAAAACCATATCGGCCATTTTTTTGCCTGCAATCAAATAGGGAGATAAAACTCTGTTCGCGCCTGCACGTAGCAGTTTTGCCTCTATTTCAGACGCTCCCGATCTTGCAACTATATAAATATTCGGATTTAAAACTCTTGCAGAAATTGTTACAAAAACATTATCAGTATCAGAATCAGCAGCCGCAATAAGCCCTTTGGCAGTTTTTATCCCTGCAATTTCAAGATTTTCATCAGAGGTTATATTCCCGACGATAAAAGGAACGCCATCCCCGCTTAGCTCTCTTGCCGTTTCTTGTTTTTCATCTATTATGACGTAGGGAATTTTAAAAACATTTAACTCCTTTACTACTTCATGCCCCACCCGCCCATACCCGCAAATAATATAATGATTTTTCATCTCTTTGATCTTTCTTTCCATTCTTCTCCTCCTTCTATAACCTAATAATTCCCCCTCAATGATAATTTGCCCAATTTGGCCGATAGAATACCCCATAACACCTACGCCACCTATAATCATACACATTGTTAAAATTTTTCCGGCTTGGCTTAAAGCGTATACTTCACGAAAACCTACGGTAGAAAGTGTAATGACCACCATGTATAAAGAATCAAGAGGAGTCCATTTTTCAATGGAAACATAGCCAAAAACACCACCGCAAATAATAGCAAAAAGCAGTAAAATAGGTATTATTAATCTATTAAACGGATTTGACATATCCTCACATACCAATTTGCATAGGCAAATTGATCTCCCCTCTCCCTTTCATGGATAGGGTAAAGTTAACTCCTTTTCATTAAATATATTGTAAAATCGCCAGGATGATAATCATGCCGAACAACATACCTTCCTGTTAAACTTCGAACACAAGGCAAAACATCCTCGACTTTAGTGTAAAAGTATTGTTTATTAATTAAATCTTCCTCTTTTACATAATACAATGCTTGGGAGGATAAAAAATTTACACCAACTGCTATATTACACAATTCATACATTCTAATCAACATAGAATGTATGATTTTTAAATGTTCCTCTCTGCTGTCAAAACAGATATTTAAAGCTCCACTACAAAAGACAAAGTCATATTTTTTAAAATTTTTATCTTCCATGATGTTATAAAGTTCAAAAGATGCTTTGGGATATTTTTTTTTGGCAATGCTTAATATTTTAGGGGAAACATCATAGCCCATATAAGAAAATTTATAATTCTGTCTTTCAAAATAGGCATAAAAATCACCGAACCCGCAGCCCACATCAAGCACCGAAATTTTATTGTTGTCAAACATTTTCACTAAATCAGCAAAAATCTTAAATCTTAATTTCTGGCTATCCTGGCTATTCCAGTCCAAAGAGAGAAACGTATCACCGTGTCTTTCTAACAGGTCTTCGTAATATTTTATCTGATGGTTTTTGTCAACCATTCTGCAGATTATAACACATTCAAATTAATCCATCAGAAATCATCTGTTCCGCGATGAATACAGCATTTAATGCTGCTCCCCTGCGGAGGTTGTCTGAAACGATCCACATCTCAATTCCATTTTTTTGAGAGATATCTTCTCTTATGCGGCCAACCAATGTATCGTCAATCCCGACACAATCTATCGGGGTTGGATATTCTCCTTTTTCCGGATTATCAACAATTTTAACGGTCGGAAACGCAGAAAGGAGTTTCCTTACCGCTTCTACGGAAATTTTCTTTTTAGTTTTTATGTTTACCGATTCGGAATGGCCTATTGCAACAGGAACCCTAACGCAAGTTGCGGTAATTTGGATATCGGGATCGCCAAAAATCTTTCTGGTTTCATTTATCATCTTCATCTCTTCTTTTGTATAACCGTTATCGACAAAGGAGTCAATTTGAGGAACAACATTAAAAGCTATCTGTTTAAATATATATTTGGGAACAATTTTAGCCTTTGGATTTTCAATCAAAGCTTTTGTCTGTTCATACATTTCAGCAATCGCCTCTTTACCCCAGCCGGAAGTAGATTGATATGTTGAAATGACAAGCCGCTCAATTCCAACCGCATCATAGATCGGTTTCAAAGCCAAAACCATTTGGGCGGTTGAGCAGTTCGGGTTTGCGATTATCCCTTTATGTGTTTTTAGCGCTTCGGGATTAACTTCGGGAACTACAAGGGGAACTTTGGGATCCATTCTGAAGTGGCTTGTATTATCAATGACAATACATTTTCTTTTTGCTGCTTCCGGCGCAAACTTTGCAGAAATTTTTGCTCCCGCGGAAAAGAGGCCGATATCAATCCCTTCAAAAGACGAAGGTTTTGCTTCTTCAACGGTATACTCTTTTCCTTTGAAAGGAACTTTTTGTCCGGCTGTACGTTCTGATGCGAGGGGGAGAAATTTTGCAACAGGAAAATCTCTCTGTTCAAGGACTTTCATCATTTCGCGACCGACCATTCCGGTGGCACCCAATACGCAAACATTATATTTTTTTGGCATAGATTATATGACTCCTTTTGTCGGTATTTGTTGTAATTATAACATAATAAGGATATAACTTTTTTAAAAATTCACCTAAATCTATTAGGGAAAAAAGGAGTCTTTCATAAAGATGGGTAGTTGCGAAAGCTAGATAGCTTAGTTATCAGAAAAAAAATCTAACTTAGGGAATTTAGCTACCAATGTTTTTAAAAGAGCTTGTGTTGAATACCCTGATACTTCATCTAAAAGTAGACTGGGGTCACTAAATTCAAGTTCTTCTATTGATTTTCCCTCTATATCTAATTCCTGCATATAGTCATCAATAACAGCTTTAAATAAAGAAGTATCTTCTTTAGAATCTAGATTTTGAAAAACAAAAAGCTCTTTCGCTCTTTCAATAACAGCATCAAGTAAAGTATCATCAAATTCTTTCTGACCAACGGAAAACTCATATGCTTTACTTAGCAGATCGTAATCACATATTATTTTTACTTCCGCGGTAATTTTTTTAATAATCATTTCTCCAATTTTATCTCCGGCATATTCTAATATCTTAGAAAAATTCTCAGAATCTATTACTCCAGTAATTATCGCAGGAACTGACGCTGAAACAAAAAAATCAACCAGTTTGCGCTCCACTGTTTTTAAAGAATTAATAAGCTTCGACAATTCTATGAAATGTTCAGCGCTAAGAAGTGATGTCTCGTTTTCTACTAATCTACGCAACTTAGCGATGCCATAGCTCAAAGTATTTATACTGCCTCTACAAGTTCCTGTAAGTATCAATCCAATGGGATTTGCTGTTATCATTATGTTTTACCTCCAAATAATTTTTACAAACAATGTTTTTTAGTAATATTTTTCAAAATAAAATAATGAATATAAAATTCCATGCAATTTTTTTATCTTATTGTTTTTTTGCTATAATTTATTATCGTATCTATTCTAGAAAATTTCACCACAATTATTCATAGATGAACAGAATTCTAGCAGAGTGTTGAAACTTTCCCCAGGTATGAACCCCAATTTCCTAATCGGGGTGAATAATCAGGGGTTCATACAGGCTTTTGATTCTCCAGAGGTTTTAATGCAAACAGAACTAAATCCTACCTTTTGTGGGTATTTCCTGGTTTGCGCCGGAAGAAGTAAATTTATCAACGTCGCCCCAGGGAGTTGTCACAGTATTGTATCCGTAGTCTGTTTTTATATAAGACCCGTTCCAGATGTCAAGAAGAATTGATTTTGATGCCTCATCATAATAATCATAAGGCTTATAAAAATAATAATCGGCTCCTTCTTTGCCTCCAAAAGCAAATTCATGGAAAGCTCCAAGAGGAACACTTATTTGTTTATCAGCTAAATATCCGACAACATCTCCAGAAGATACTTTTTGTCCAACGGTTAAATTAACACCGGTAGTAACAATATGCCTATAACCTATGGCATAATTTTTCCCGTACCTTATCCAAACTTCACCGCCATTTCCGGCAGATTCGGCATTTTCAAAGTTTTCCCATGTTACAAAATAAGTTATAACCCCATCAAAAGGGGCATATATAGGTTCTCTATACCTATTCATAAAAAATATTGCCATCTCTTGATTTAAAGTTCCGCTTTCTTCGGTTATAGCAAAGGGGGCACAGCCATAAATATCACCTGTCGTAGTTGAAGTAAATAATAACGGCCCATAAGTAGAAGTCTCCCAGGTAAAAATCATTGATGGAACAGCTGTTGTTACAGGATAATATGGGATTAAGTAAAAAGAGACTTCTAAAGTTTGATCTTTTGTAACCACAAATGATTCAAACGAAGATTCATAATTATCTGCCGAGATTAAAAGTTTTTCAGTCCCTGCCGGAACAGATTGCATTATAAAATATCCCAATGAATCGGTTGTAGCAGAAATACTGTTCCCTTCTATTGAAACGACGGCTCCTTCTATAGGATTGTTTGTTAGAATTTCTTTTACATAACCTTTTATCGCACCCACATCCGTTGATTGTTGCGTTCCACTCCCACCTGAAGATGAGCTACTTTGCGAACAACCATAAATAAAAAAAGAAAAAAGGCCGAGCAGACAAATAAAAACAGAAAATAACTTATTCGAAGTTTTTATACACATCATCTCCCATCAACTAATTTGCGGAAATTATAACACAATCCGTTTCTATAACACACAAAAACAGGTTTTTAGCTATTTTGTAGTTAAATATGCAGGGATAATAAGCCCCAATAGTGCGCCACCCAAAAAAGCTAACATGCCGGCTACTATAATGAGAAATATGTACATAAAGTTTAACAAGTTTTTTGCTGTGACAATAAGTATTGATAATAATATTGAAATAACAATTGCGAATAAAGCCCCCATTTTCAATCCTTCCATAAATCCATAACCAAACAGTCCCATAACTGCTCCTACGAGGGATATAATCATAAGGAGAAGAAAAAAATATGCCAAATAAAAACCCAAAGCCTGAAGAGCTGATCTTTTATACCCAAAATCTATTAAATTTTTAAACATTATTTATCCCTCCTTGCGAACGAAGTTATTCTACTACAATTTACGATTATTTGACACAAGATATATCCATATGATCCTGTAGCTTTTCTCGTTTGAAATAAAAGTTTGCAGGGAGATTTTTTTCATGACAGGCAAAAAGAATGAATAGCGAAATTTTTATTGCACTTTTACGAAATATATATAATGAGTGTACCATCTATAGCTTTATTTCGGCATAATCTAAATCTAAAAGAAGGAAAAGAAGCAAGGACTTTTGTTACCGGTATTATTCTTGCCTGGATTCGCCAGAATAATCAATTTGAACAACGACAAGCAAGAGTTTTTTCTAATAGAAGCGGATCAATCTACTGGGGCAGGTTTGGAAATACAACAGGTTTTTTATCTTCTCAAGAATATTTATCTGTTTTTTCTCATGATACAAGCAAGGGAACATTAAAAATAGAACTTTTTATCAGAACAGAAAATGTTTTAATCCCTCAAAAAACATTATATCTACAGGATAGAGAGGGTTCATATAGAGTCGCCAATGAAAAAACTTTCTCTCTAAAACAGCCAGCAATTATCTGTTTTTCCCCAATAGATACTGAACAATTACAATATGAAGAGATCAAGGCAAAGATCGCGAGAGGAGAACCGCCTTTTGATAAAGAAACAAAAAATGAAAGCATCACCTTACTTGTAAAACTATCAAAATCTGGCAATGAAGAAGCATTTCTCCTGCTCTTAAAATGTTACAAGCCATTTCTATTTAACTGGACAAAAAGGATATGCGGAATAATCCCTTTTTTAAAAAAAGACATAATCTTAGCTGATCTTAAAGATTGGTTTTTTTATGTATTGGGACGGTTTAACCCTGATAATGAATCCAAAGCCTTTTTTGGGACATATTTAACGATCTCATTTAGGCATTACGCAAAAAAGGTGATAAAACGGAGGAGCAACATTTCAATCTCAGATCGTGAATCTGAGTTTTGCCGCACTATTTTTAGTTTACAAGAATCTTTCATTTCACGAAACGGCAGGAAGCCTTCATATGAAGAACTTGCCGAGCTTGTAAACAGAAAAGCCGCATACCTGCGGCTGAAAAAATCCCACAGACTGCCGCCAAAATGGGATGCTCAAGCCATCGAGCTTAAAATTTCCGAAGAATTAGAGGCTATGAGAAGAGCAGATATACTGTTTATGCCAGAGGAAGTTGCCTCATATCTTTTTAAAATACTAGAGACATCATTGTTTGACACAAATGATAAGAGCGGACTATCTGTTGCAGGACAACAACTTGCATCTCCGCCGGATGAGATGAGCGATGGCCGTTTCGTTTTGGAGACTGCTTTTAAGTATAACGGTTTTATCGATCGGGATAATTTTCTCACAAGACTTGAACAATTAAATCAACCAAGAACATTGATAGAAGAATTATTTAGCAATCCACGAGAACAACGGCTCCTTTTGAAAGAGGAGATATTGCATGGAAGAAAAACACCTTTCTTGCAAAGATTTCAAGATGAAAAGATTCGAGACTATGTAAGCTTTATTTTTGATAGGGCATCTCGGTTTACTTTAACGGAAAAGGAAAAGGCGGATTTAACATCCTATTTTTATGAAGAAAAAAATTCAGAGGAAATAGCCGCAGATCGCAAAGAAACCTCACAATCGGTAAGGCTTAGGATAAAAATGGCATTAAACAAATTACAAAAAGGTCCATTTGCTAAAGATTTGGAAATTTGCTGGCGGGAAGCGGCTTGATGTATTTGCTCTTTTAAAATTCCAGATTCTGTCCAAATTTCTAAAGTAAACCCAGGATATAGGGAGCCAAGGGGACTGCATTTTTTTCTTAAAAGAGTTTTAAACTACTGTTGCTAGCCTTCTATTTTAAAGTTTTTTTCGACCAATTTTCGTTCAGGGGCGCCAGAATCAGGGACAAACCACAATTCAAAACGGGCAGAACGATAATCGCCCCAATCCCCTTCATAAATAGTAATTTCAGTAATGTCAAGCCTGTTTTATGACTTTGGTTGTTAGAATTATAATAAAGAAACCCAACAATACAAACAAATAATAGAATAAAAACCAGCAGAGCTTTCCAGTGCGTTTTTAAAATTTTGTACACAACCCATTCCCCTTAAAATATTTCCTGAGAATTATAACATAATCCACATATTCATTTTGTTTCAATCCACGCTCCCGTGTGGGGAGCGACAAAACATAACTTAATTGATATAATACAATATAGAAAAAGGAATTTAACCAAGGGGGCGTTAGACAATGACTCAAACAAAGCATGATTTACTTCAAAGTTTAGAAAAAATAACAAATGAACTTGCAGTGTTGAAGAGAGTTATAGTTATGGAGGTTAAACCTACTCCAAATGGCAAGCATAAGACAGCTTTGGATGATTTAAATAAAACGATCAAGCAACTTTCTCCAAAATGGGACAGCATTTCAGCTCTTGAAGAGATAAAGTCTCAAAGGGAGAAAAAATAAAATGCTTCTATTAACACTTGATAGTTCTGTTTTTGTTGCCGCGTTTAGAGAAACCGAAGAAAAACATGTAATATGCAAAAAGATTTTAGAAGGTGTTTTTAGCGGCAAATTTGAAGCAATTGAGCCTTATAGCGTTTTAGTTGAAGTTGTTGCGGCTATAAAACGCAGAACTCACTCAATGGAACTTGCCCAAAAAATAAAGTCTATACTTTTATCAATTGATACAATTAATTTCGAAGAATTGATTAGTTTCAGATCCGAAGAGGCAGCCGATCTTGCCATTTCAACAGGTATTCGCGGTATGGACGCATTAATTATTCAAACCGCCAAAGAAAACGGATCTTTGCTTGTAAGCTTAGATCAAGAAATGCTACGGCTTGTAAAAGGTAAAGTATCAATTAAAAATCCTGAAGACTTAGTTTAGCTTCAATCCCCACACCCCGATCTCAATTCACGCTCCCGTGTGGGGAGCGACCCATGTGCATCTTTTGTACTAATTCCAAAAGTTTTGTTTCAATCCACGCCCCCGTGTGGCGAGCGACTGGAGATATTGAGCCTGTATATTTGATTAGTTTTTTTGGTGTTAAGAAATTAGCAATACTACCTATTTCAGCCAAGAAAGCTGCAGCATAAAAAGGCGAAACTCCTTTAATTGAAAGCAGATATTTAGCATCTTCAGGAATAATTCTCACAGCTTTGTTTTCCAAAGAGGAAACAATTGTAAGAATATGATATACCCTTAAAAAGGGGTATGCCACAGAACCCAAGGCCTTTAAGAAAAATGCATTGTGGCGCATTTCTGTGGCCTGTTTTGGAGCAAATTTACCTAACTTTTTGAGGGTTATGGGTAAATTTATATATATTTGGCTTATAGGCATCACCCCCGCAACCTTTCTTTCTCTCCTTTTCCCTCATAATTTCTTCTACTATATCAATTTTCTGTATGGGTGAATTTTCCACTTTAATTTAACGATATATATACAGGAATTATTTAAATAAACTCTGGTTTAATTTATTATAAAAGGATGTATTAAAAAATGGATATTGGCTTAAATAGTGGTTTAAAATTGACTCTCTCACTGCCTAATATAGATAATAAAATAAGAAGAGGAGACTATCTCCCAAGACTTATGGGGCAAACAAAATATCAAGCTACCACAGTTGTGAGAGGACAGCTTAGAAGAGGAGTTGTTTTAGTCGATATGAGACTTATCAGGTCAGCTGCTCCCTCATTTGATACGCTTGTAGCAATAGGAAGATGGGGAGACAGAAACAATCCAAATGCAAGAGATGAAATTTTGGGGCGTGATGAGGAAGGAAAAGAAGAACAATTTAAATTGGGAGAATTGGTAAAAGATCCAGCAAGTATACGTTTTGCCAACAGAGGAAGGGGTGTTTTTGTTCCATATGATCAGATAAGACCTGAGTCAACGATAAAGACTCTTATGGTTTCTCCTGCTCTGCTCAAGGTTCCCATGATGGAGCTTAGAACAACAGAAAATTGGGATTTCGGTTTATCATGCTTTGTTTGTACTTTTAATGTAGCCAATGCTCTAATTATATCTGCAGGATTGGAACTTCATGCACAAACAACAATAGAAGGAATCCTACCCTTTCCGGAAACTCTTCCGAATAGAGAAGATAAACACCGTTTTTCATATAATCCTCAAACAAATAGACTATATATTGGCACCTGTTTCATGCATCCCCAAAATCTGGAAATGCTGAAAGGTTTGTTGGCAACTTTTGGAATGCTAAATAAAGAGATGCTTTTGTTAGCAAGCCTACCGGGAAGCATTGCTGAAATATAGTATTGTATCCGTAGAATATGGAACTATTTTGTCGTTAAATATGCGGGAAGAATAAGTCCCAAGAACGCGCCGCCAAAAAAAGCTAAAATGCCGGTCGCTATAATAAATAATATATTGGTAAAGTTTAACAAGTTTTTTGCTTTGACGGTAAAGATTGACAATAATGTAGAAATAACAATTGCGGACAAAGTTCCGACTTTTAAGCCATCCATAAATCCATAACCAAACATTCCCATAATTCCTCCCGCCAA